>NZ_JAYLLN010000031.1:0-51240 GCF_037126265.1 Sphingobacterium tenebrionis | reverse complement strand
CCAATGACGATTAAAAATCTTACTCCCTCTCTCGCTGTATCCTAAATGAAATACAAAATTATATTCTGTTTCTTTAATTCCTATAACTTCCCTACAAACTTACGATGACGACTAAAATCACTCGCAATGACGCGTACTTCTCCCCTCTTCTACTTCAAAGTTTCACTTAACCAGCCAAAAAACTCACGTTGCCATACCTGCGCATTCTGCCCAGACAACACCCAATGGTTTTCCTCCGGTAAATACACAAACCTACTCTTAATCCCCTTCAACTGCGCTGCTTGGAAAGCTTCCTGTCCCTGCCCGATCGGCACTCTAAAATCCTTACCCCCCTGGAAAATCAAAATCGGTGTATCCCATTTATTCACATGCCTCATCGGGTTATAATCCGTATACGTTTTTGCATTTGCCTTATCCCAATAGGGTCCTCCCAAATCATGGTTCGCAAAGAACAACTCCTCTGTCGTCCCATACCAAGACTCCATATCAAACAACCCACAATGCGAAATAAAGGACTTAAACCTTCCTTCATGCACACCTGCCAACATAAACACCGAATAACCACCATAACTAGCGCCAATAGCACCTAAACGATCCTTATCCACATATTTCTCTTTCGAAAGGTCATCAATAGCCGATAGGTAATCCCGAATAGCCTGTCCACCCCAATCCTTAGAAATATCCTCATTCCATTTCACGCCCCAGCCTGGCATTCCCCTACGGTTTGGTGCTATCACAATATAACCCTGAGAAGCCAATAATTGGAAGTTCCACCGGAAAGAATACGATTGTGTAGTCGCAGATTGAGGTCCGCCCTGACAAAACAACAAGGTTGGGTATTTCTTGTTCGGGTCGAAATCCGGTGGATAGATCACCCAAGAGAATAGATCCTTTCCATCGCTCGCCTTTGTAACCCTACTTTCCACCTTCGTTGCCGCCATTTTGCTATAATCTGCATCATTCACGGTCGTGATCTGTCTCAATTCCTTGCCTTTGAACGGGAAGAAAAACACCTCCGTTGCACGGGTCATTTTGGTAGATGTCAATACCAGACCATCCTTGGTCTCTCCTACTATGCCTGTAATATCAAAATCACCTTTCGTGATCTGGTTGATCTTTGGCTGCATTTTATTCCATACCCCTTTTTCCACGCCCAATTCAAATACCTGAACAGTACCACCCACAGGTGCGGTAAAGAATATTTTCTTACCATCTTTGCTCCATGTAAAGGAATTCACCGTTCCATCCCAATGGGCCGTCAGGTTTACCTTACGGTTGGAACCAGGTTCCAGGATATAGATATCGTTTTTATCCGCTTCATAGCCATCAGTCTTCATACTCAACCAGGAGAACACGCTACCATCTGGATTGAATTCAGGATGGGTATCATAGCCTAACATGCCTTCGGTCCAATTTTTGGTTGTTCCGCTAGCCAGGTCATATTGATAGATATCCGTATTGGTACTCTGGGCATAATCGGTTCCGAATTTCTTCTTGCACACATAAAAAACAGATTTGCTATCCGGAGCCCAAGCGAAATCTTCAGCACCACCAAATGGCATCTGTGGCGAATAGAAAGCTTCCCCCTCCATGATATCCTTGGCTTCCCCAATCTGTCCATTATCATAGCTGGCTACAAAGGGATGCTTGAAACGGCCATCCATCCAACTGTCCCAATGCCTGTAATCCAAATTATCGTAGATATATACATCTGATTTTGGCAGGTCCTTATATTTATCCACGGAATGGTAAGGTTTGATCAAGACCGCTTTGCTGAACATGATCTTCTTCCCATCTGGAGAGAGCTTCACATTTTCAAGACCACCTTCTATATTCGTAAGCTGTTTCGCTTCTGAACCATCGATATTCTTTTTCCAGATCTGCCCTTTAAATGTGTACAGCACATCCCCAGTATCTTCCACTTTCAGAACGGATTCTGATCCAGCTTCAGAAGTGAACTGCTTGGCGACACCTCCATTTACCGGAATGGTATAAAGGTTCTTCTCGGATTTATTTTCATCAAATTGGTAGTTCGAAACTGAATAAACCAATGTCTTTCCATCTTTTGAAAGGCCTTCTGCAGCCACCCTACCTAATTCCCAAAGTTTTTTGGGCGATAAGGGTTCCAATCCTGGGGTATACATTGTTTTTACAGCAAGTTTCTGCCTATCCATCTTATCTGGAAGATCCTTGGTTCGTTGTGCCATAGCCATATTACTGATTAATAAGCATGCGCCAATAATGGTTATCTTTCGCATAGTGATTTCATTTTGCCTGCCAATTTACTAAAGTTGGCAGGCAAAGCGAAATATTAACCATTAAATCAACGCCTATGGCTGAACCATAAGCACCAGATACTGCTCAGGTACATCCTGATCGATTCTTTGCCTAATCTTATCATTTTCTTTCAAATTGGTACCAATCAATCTTGGTTGACAAACGCATAAGAACAGCCAAAATAAGGAAGATACCTACTGTTCCAACGATTAACGAGTAATCCTGCAGCTGTAAAAGCACAAAGATAAATAGGTAGAAAATCGACAGGATGCCCCCAAACAGCAGTGCTGATTTGGTATTCTTGGTAATAGCTTTGATAAAGCTTGCAATCAGCAACATGGTCGCCAAGGAAGCTATTAAATAGGCTATATTAAATCCTAAGTGTTCGGAGATGGCCAATAATAAACCATAGAAAAGCACCATGGCAAATCCGATCAGGATATATTGGATGAGATGCACCCGCTGTTTCTTGATCACTTCCATGAAAACCAAGGAAACAAAAGTCAATGCGATCACCAAAACACCATATTTAGCCACCCGATCGGTCTTTTTATAATTGTTTACCGATGGTAGGAAATTGATCTGTACCATATCCAGATCACTTGAAATCTCCAGGTTGGAACCTGCAGCATGGGCAGCTTCTGCAGCTGCAACTACTGCCGATTCGGCCATGTAGGATCCCGGTGGGTAGGCGGCTGTATGATCTTCCGTATTGAGGTCCAAACCTGAAAAATGGTAGATGGTAAAGGGTTCTCCCAGCCATTGTGCAGGTAATTTCCGGTTGAATGCCGGGATATCCCAACTAGCCGTGAAACTGTCTTTCACCTCCCTTACATTGGGAAGGTAACTGCCGTTGAAACTTGGATTTGCCCATTTACCAGCTGCTTTGATCTGTGTCTGTTTGGCAAGCGGCAGGAAATTCAAGGATTTTGATCCTCGAAGATCCAATTGGAAACTGAATTTTTGTTTGGCAGCCTCCGCATTCTCCAAGGGAAGATCTATCTGAAGATTGCCATTGAACAATTTTAGATCCAGGTTGTTCTTGAACATTTCCTTGGATTCATTCCCCCAGGTCATTACCGGATTTTTGGATAAGCCTTTAAAATCTTCGATTCCGACCAATAATTTTGTTTCTTTCCATTTCAATAAATTGGGGTCGATTTTTAAGGTGGTCAGATCAAAGCCCGCAAAGTCGCCATTGACCTTTACTTGGGTAGTATAGACAACGGTTTCATAGATCCCTCTTTTTCTGGATTCGGGTTCTACCTGTGCTTGGATGTTTACCTGATTGGGCATTAAGAAGGCATAGTTGGTGACGTTATTGTAAACCGTTCTTTTTGTGCCGTCGGATGTTGTTTCCACTGTTTCATTTGTAATATCGTATGGTACAGCTAGGATAGGTCCCGAAATGACCTGTTCCTGCCCCCATTTCATGGCTATCTCCTGGGAAACCACTGCTTCCCGCCCTTTTCTTTCCTGGATCAATTCATTGATCATATTTAAAGGGATGAGCATGATGAGGGTTAGAAAAAAGATGATGAATATTTTGAGAATTACGGATTGCGTAATTCGATCAAATAGCGAAGGCGTTGGTGTTGGCCTGTTTTCTGGGTTGATATTTGAACTTTCCATGCGTTTATTTTTTAGTTGTTGTGTTTTATTAATTGATGTGTTTTATTAGTTGTTTGTTTTTTTATTTCCCCCGTCATTGCGAGGCACGAAGCAATCTTTCCCCGTCATTGCGAGGAACGAAGCAATCTTTGGCCTTTGTCATCCTGAGCGCAGTCGAAGGATCTATACAGTTACCTACGAACAGATGGTTCGACTCCGCTCACCATGACATGCGGGAGGATTGCTTCCTCGTACCTCCTCGCAATGACGGACCGATAACCTATCAAATTAAAATGCAGCATCTCCTTAAACTCCACATCATAGAACCTTCCATAAAACTTGCCCTTCTGATACGATTCCCTGTAATACCTAAAATGCTCCGGGAAAACAAATGTTCCCACAAATAGCATCCCCAACAGGTACAAACTCACCTTTCCATTGCCGAACAATAAATATTGCATGGCAATCTCATCCTGAATATCTATTCCCGTACCGGTCAGCACATGAAAAACATCATGGTTCTCCAAGGTAGGCATCACATCAAATCCCTTCTCCTGATAGAATACTCCCAATTGATACCCAATAGAACCCTCAGGATAATTCAAAAACTCTTCTTTCTTAATCCCCCATGGCGTTTTATTGGCTTTAAAGATCTGGGCATAAATCCTCGATGAATGCGTGTACAGCCAAAGCATAAATTTTAAGCGAAGTCCTCTCATTTTATTTCAATATTTTAAAAAGTACTTTGTATTTCAAAGTTGTTCTACAAAAAAAATTATTTATACTGTTGTTTTATCAAATTCTCCAAGGCCATCAAGTGATTTTCAAAGGCTTTCGCTCCTTTATCTGTCTTACTATACCGCGTATTCGGCTTACGGTCAACAAAAGTTTTGGTCACCGTAATATAGGCCTCCTTCTCCAGACTCTTCAGATTCGAAGCCAGATTCCCATCTGTCACATCAAGCAATTCTTTCAAGGAGTTAAAATCATAGGAATCGTTGGCCATCAGAATACTCATGATCTGAAGCCTAATCCTATTTTCTAAAACCTTATCATATAGCGTTAAATCTAAACTCACTTTTCGTATTTCTTATGAACGATCAATCCATAGATGATGTGCAACACACCAAATCCCAAAGACCAGAACCAGATACCATAACCCGGAAATGCCAGCGCCAATAGCCCCAAAATGATTTCCAGGATCCCCAGTACACGCACCTCCCTAAAGGTAAAAACGGATGCCGCGGCCAAAGATAGTCCATAAAAAATCAACAAACTAGAAGCGACCAAAGAAAATACGCCTTTACTTATCAAGATCAAGGTAAATAAGCCTCCAGCTATCAAGGGGATCGCCATAGCTTTCAAAAGCGCCTTGCTCGTCGGGTTCCAAATGGTCTGTCCCGCTTTCTTTGCCTTTGCCTTCGCCATGCTCAGTCCCAGGATAATGGAAAGTAAGAGTACGCCAAATGCAATCAAGATCAGTTTCCACAATACATCCTCTTCCAGGACATAATTATCGCGATATCCAAATTGGGAGATCGTGCCATAAACCGTAAAGTAGGCCAAAGTTGCCCCTAGTAAAGCGATACAACCGATCAACACACCGGAGAGCCCACTGATGGACATGAACTTCGATGATTTTTCCATCATCGAACGGATCTGACCTATTTCTTTTATTAAATCTTGCTGGTTCATAAAAGTACTTTGTGTTTCAAAGTAAGGTAATATAATCGAATCTTTCAAATATTATTTTCATATTTTTTCAGGAATATAAATTTTCGTGCTCACAAACAACCACTTACAGTAAATAGTTAAAAAAAGGCAAAAAAAGACTTGACATATATTGGATAGGTTTCTATCTTTGTGGCTCAATAAAATCCTAACTGCGGAAGTGGCGTAATTGGTAGCCGCACCAGACTTAGGATCTGGCGCCGCAAGGCGTGGGGGTTCGAGTCCCTTCTTCCGCACTTGATATCCTCCTGAAAATAACCATCAGGAGGATTTTTTTTTAAATTGCGAAAAGCTAAAGAACGAATATGAATATTTCACATCAGAAAATTGATGACATCAACGCTAACATCCAAGTGGAAATAGCTCCTGAGGATTACAACCCGCAAGTTGATAAAGCAATCAAGGATCAAGCAAAAAAGGCTAAATTACCTGGATTCCGCCCAGGAATGGTACCTACTGGTCACATCAGACGTATGTATGGTAAATCAATTTTGTTCGACGAAATCAATAAAATCATCAACGATAAAATTGCTGAGTATATTGGCGAACAAAAATTAGAAGTTCTTGGTCAACCTCTTCCTACAGATGAGGATAAAGATGCTTCTTACAATTGGGATTTCAAGGATACGTTCAATTTCAAATACGAAATTGGTTTAGCTCCAGAATTTGAAACTCCATTCTCCGCAGAAACTGAATTCACTGAATACGATATCAAAGCAGACGAAGCTACTTTAACAGAACGTATCAAAAACCTACGTCGTAGCTACGGTAAAATGACCAATCCTGAAGTATCTGAAGAAGGTGACGTATTATACGCTACCTTGAAACAAGATAAAGAAGATGGTATCGAAAAAACAACTTCTGTACGTACGGACATCATCGAAGACGCTAAAATCAAAAAATCATTGGTTGGTTTGAAAAAAGATGACAGCGTAAAGATCGATGTGAAGAAAGCGTTCAAAGTAGCTGATTTAGCACGTATCTTAGGTGTTACCGAAGAGGAGGCAGAAAACTTGGACGAAACAAAATTCGAGTTGACCGTTAAGAACATCAACCGTTTGGAAGAGTCTGATCTGAACCAAGAGTTCTTCGATAAATTGTTCCCTGCTGGTGAAGTAACCACCGAAGAGCAATTCAACGAGAAAGTTAAAGAAGAGGTAGAAAACCTTTTCAAACAAAACTCGGCACAACGTCTTCGCAACGATCTATACACATTCGGAATGGAGAAAGTTGATGCTAAATTCCCTGAGGAGTTCTTGAAAAAATGGTTACAAGCTACTAACCCTAACTTGAAACCAGAAGAAATCGAAGAAGGATTCGCTGATTTCTTGAGCAACTTGAAATGGACGATCATCGAGAACCGCATCGTTACAGCAAACAACCTAGAAGTGAAATACGACGAAGTGGTTGATTTAGCAAAAGAACGTATCTATGCACAGATCAAGATGTACAACATCAATGAAGAGCCTACTGATGAGCAATTGCAACAATTTGCTATGCAATTATTAGCAGACAGAGAACAAGCAAACCGTTTGTTCGAAGAGGTAAAAGCATTGAAAGTGTTCGATCAGTTGAAAAACACCATCAAAATCAAATCTAAAAAGATTGATTTCGATAAATTCGAAGCATTAGAAAGCAAATAAGCTTTACGAATTAGTTATAAAATAGAAATAGGGCTGTATCATTCATTTGGTACAGCTCTTTTTTTGTATTTTTATTTAGCAAGATTGTTTTTCTTTCGAGAACATATATTATCCATTTTCTCCAGGTGACTTCCCACCTACTGCTTCAAAATAGGTTTGATTTTGGGCAGGAATCAGGGTTAAAGTAGGCTTAAAGCAGGGTTAAAGTATAAGGAAACTATATCAAGCATACATTTTACATACTTTTACATTAGTTTCAGTATGGTTTTACACCGAAGGTAACCTGTCTTCTAAAAGAAAATATTATAGCCGATGGAAAGCTTGCCGTAAGGATATTCCCTGTTGAAATCGGGATACTGCTGATCCCGGAAATGCCCCTGAAGGTTAAAATAACCCGAACTTAGGTTGATGGACCAACGTTTATATAACCGTAGGCTGCCTTCCACATTCAAGCCATGGAGCACATAATAAGAGTCTGTTCCGGAGATGGTAAAGAACACCCCACCGTTATAATCTGCACTCAGCAGAAAGGTGTTCAACAGCATCAGTTCGCCCTTGAAACGATAAGAAGCCCCCGGACCGTAATTGTAGTTCCGGCTGGCACCATAAAGCAGGTAAGGATCCGGCACTGCGGCTAGCACCACTGCCCCTGCCCCCACACTCAGATTCAACCGGTTTCCTTTCTTATATCGGAATTCGGATAGCCAATTGTAGTTCAGACTTTGCGCCCCGTAGAAAAAGGCATCGTTATTATAAAAATCATAATGCGCGTTCAATGTGCCGTAATGGTTTCCACGTTGGGATTTGAAAAATTTGGCTCCGTACAATAAAGCATGAACATTCACGGCATTGATAAAGGAACTATCCCCATTTCCCAACTCCAGGTTTACGCTGAACTGGTCAAATGGTCTTTTGTAATTATGATCACCGTTGCTGTATTTAAACCGTAGCCTCCCATAAAAAGCATTCTTGCCCTTGCTCAGGAAATCCCCGTCTTTGGCATCAAAACGACGGATCCCGGCGTCGACTTCGGCAGATATGATGGAGGAATCCACCACGAAATAATCATCCACCTTCTTTCCCCATTTACCATCCAACCACCTGTTCAAACCGCTGACCGGGTTGACCAAAGTCGCCACGATTTCATTGCCTATACGATTATGCCCATTTCTACTTCTTGCCAGAATGTTTCTGGAAACCCGATGCATCATTTCCCCGAGGAGAATCCCACCAAAGGTAGTGTTCACCAGGTCGTTGATGGATGGATGTTGGGTCTCCCCTGCAGTTTCCCAGATGTAGGATCCCGCAACAGTGGCCAAACTGGATTGGTAAAAGTTATAGCCGTTGCTCCTAAACGCATTGAAATAGATCTGCCCATGAAAGGGGTGATCGATCTGGTTGGTGGTGAATTGGTTATCATCCCAGTCCCAGGCACTTAAGCGTTGATGATCCAGGAAGTTCTGAAAGCTGATATAGGAATACGGATCTTTGGTAATGAAACGGTTGAAGGAGGCTGGAAAAGCCTGTGCCAGGAACCACTCCGTACCTGCCCGCCAGAATTTCTTTTCCCGAACGGGGTTCAGGGGTGTTTTTATGCTGTCTTTCCAATTGACGATCGGTTTAAGATCGATCGTTAGGGAATCTTTATGAATCTTTAAGGAATCGGATCTGAGGGAATCTAATTGTGCATTTGCCTGACCAATAGAAAGGAAAAGAAAGCTTATTACGAGGAAGATGAAATTCTTTGTCTGCAAGGGAATTGAATTATATGCCGACAAAATTAGGCTTTACTTTTGGAAACAGAAAAACCTTGTTCTGATACTTAGGTTAAAACTGTTTGCGGTTTTAAGGGTTTTAATTATATTTAGTTGATAATCAAAAACAAAGCGTTATGAAAAGAATCTATGCAATTATGATGATCCTGTTGTTTTCTGTGACAGCTTTTGCACAGGGAGAGATACAAATGAATGGGGCATTTCATCGGAAGGATGGAAATGTTAACCACCTTTGGCTTTTGAGTGATGGATATTCTTCGTATATCACATATGAGGATAATAAGTATTTGGGGACTTGGGGCGGTCCATTTACCATGAAAGCAGATGGGATTGAAGTGAAGGTGGAATATAATGATCTGAAGCCGGAGGAGATTGGGACGGTTAAAAAGACAAATGCCGTATGGAAGCCGAAGTTTTTGGAAATGGGATCGGTGAAGATGGATAGGATGAATTTAGGGAAACAAGACCTGGATGGATTATGGCGGATTACTGGTAGGAAGCAGGGCGATAAGGTTTCGGAAATTCCGGTTGGGGATAGGAAGACGATCAAGATCTTGGTGGATGGTTATTTTCAATGGATAGCGATTAATCCAGCGGAGAAAGGTTTTTATGGTACTGGTGGTGGAAAGTATGTGTTTAAGGATGGGAAATATACGGAGGAGATTTTGTTTTTTTCCAGGGATAATTCAAGGGTTGGCGCGAAGTTGGGTTTTGATGGGAAAGTGGAAGGAAATAACTGGAACCATAGTGGGCTGAGTTCGAAAGGGGATCCGATTTTTGAGGTTTGGAGTAGGGATAAGACGCAGTATGGGATAGAATTGAGGAAGTAAAGGGGTTAGCGGCCGAAAGGCCGTTGGCATGGAGCGGTAGCACGAAAGGCCGTTAAGCAAGCCCCCCGCGT
This sequence comes from Sphingobacterium tenebrionis, assembly GCF_037126265.1. Taxonomy (NCBI): domain Bacteria; kingdom Pseudomonadati; phylum Bacteroidota; class Sphingobacteriia; order Sphingobacteriales; family Sphingobacteriaceae; genus Sphingobacterium; species Sphingobacterium tenebrionis. The sequence goes on along the minus strand of NZ_JAYLLN010000031.1, from coordinate 41,302 downwards.
CATTGCGAGGAGGCACGACGAAGCAATCTTTCGAGTCGTGTCATCCTGAGCAGCGTCGAAGGATCTGTACAGGTACCAAATGTAGATCCTTCGACTTCGCTCAGGATGACATGGGTTGAAAGATTGCTTCGTTCCTCGCAATGACGTAGGCCTCGCAATGACGCATGGCTCAATGACGCATGGGCCAACGACGTAGGTCTCGCAATGACGTTTTTACCCGAACAAATCCGAGCTCAAATACCTATCCCCTCTATCACAAACAATAAAAACAATTACCCCTTCCTCAATCTCATTCGCTACCTTCAATGCAGCATGAAAAGCTCCACCGGAGCTCATACCCGCAAATACCCCTTCTTTCCTTGCCAGTTCCCTGGCCTTCTGCGTAGCATCCTCCTGCGAAATATCAATCACCCTATCCACCCTACTCGCGTCAAAAATCTTCGGCAGATAAGCCTCTGGCCAACGCCTGATCCCAGGAATACTAGCCTCTTCCGTAGGCTGACAACCCACAATCTGCACCTCCGGATTCTTCTCTTTCAAAAACATCGAACAACCCATGATAGTCCCCGTTGTTCCCATTGCACTCACAAAATGGGTAATCCCCCCATTGGTATCCCGCCAGATCTCCGGCCCAGTTGTCTTAATATGCGCTTCATAATTATCCGGATTAGCGAACTGGTTCAAAATCACATACTCCCCTGTTGCCGCCTTTTCTTCCGCATAATCCCTACAGATCTCCATCGTCTCCAGCAAAGTCACCTTTGCACCAAATGCTTCCATGGTCAAGGTTCTTTCCCTGGTCGATGTCGAAGGCATCACCAGTTCCATCTCCAGTCCATACATACTCGCAATCATCGCCAAGGCAATACCGGTATTTCCGCTGGTGGCCTCGATCAATTTACTATCCTTTGTAATGGTTCCCCGCTCCAGGCCAGAACGGATCATGTTCAATGCCGCGCGATCCTTCACCGATCCACCGGGATTATTCCCTTCCAGTTTAGCAAAGATCTTTACTTTTGGGTTGTCATGGAATCTCGTGATCTCCACTAATGGCGTATTTCCTATCGTCTCTATTATTCCTGCCATGCTATTTACGTTTAGTATTATTTGATGGGTTTACTGTCTATAAATTTTGAATTTGCCTGATGATATACTGTGGTATACGGATCAATACTTGCTGTGAGCCATACATTACCACCGATGACCGAGTGATGCCCAACAACGGTCTCACCACCTAGAATGGTCGCTCCTGCATAGATGATCACATGATCTTCAATGATCGGATGCCTTTGTGTATTGGCCAGGTTCTTCTCCACACTCAAGGCACCAAGGGTAACCCCTTGATATAACTTGACGTGCTTACCAATAACCGTGGTCTCCCCAATAACGATTCCCGTTCCATGATCGATATGCAGGTACTCATCTATTTTAGCCCCAGGATGGATATCAATCCCAGTTTTGGAATGGGCATGTTCCGTCAGGATCCTTGGGATCAAAGGGATCTCCTGTTTATGGAGTTCATGTGCCAAACGGTAGATCGCAATAGCAAAAAACCCGGGATACGTACGGATTACCTCATTCAGGCTTTTGGCAGCCGGGTCGCCGTCCATGATCGATTGTGCATCGGTCAGCATGGTTTCATACACATGCGGCAATTGCTCAAAAAACTCTTGGGAAATCCTTTTGATATCGCAGGTTCCACAAGCCTTCGTCTTCAACAGGAGTTCATAAAGATCGAGTTCAGACTGTTTGAATGCTTCTTCTACATCTTTTACGGCCGAAAAGTTGCTGGAACTACGTTCGGGGAACAACAGATGCAGCAGTGCAATGGCCCATTGGCCTATTCTTTTGTTACTTGGCATATCCTGAACAGCTTGCTGTTTTTGAAAGATATGTTGGTAAAATTCTTGCATAAAAAAAATTGGGTTTAGGAGTAAACAAGTTTTTCCATCAGTTCCTGATGGGTTTCTGCGGCATCGAGACAAAAACCGGGATGCACAGCAGAACATTGGATGAGGGTACTACGTTTAGCCGTTATCCAGCGGAATCTTTCCGTCTGATCCAACATCGCCAAGGCTCCCCCCTCCTTATTTCCTTTACAGATATGCTGTATACTTTTTAGATGGGCATAGATTTGTTCAAAATCTATTTCTTTGTGCAATAGCCTACATCGTTCTTCATCGATATGGAACAACAATTCGGCATATTTCTGCTTTCGACAGTACAACAGCACACCGATATTGACGAACTCTTCACGTTCTACTCGAGGTACCAAACGTACCACGGCATATTCATATAAGGTCCTATCTTGCATGCTGGATCTGGTTTACGAAGACAGCGGAAGCCGCTGCTCTCCGGGTTAAAAACTCCACATAGACCTCTCGAACATCATCAGCGGACAGTCCTCGAACCTCGTCGATCAACCATTCATCAGGAATGGCATCCAAAATAGGTTGTATATTTTCTCTGGTAAAAAGTGATGTATAGTTTGCATCCACCTGATCCACCTCCGAAGCATAGTTGAGGAGAACATGATCTTTGATCTGTACAAAAGGTTTTTCGATATGATCTTCCCAGTTATCCCAGCTGTGATGGAAATACAGGGCAGCCCCATGGTCTATCAGCCATAGCTCCTGATGCCAGACCAGCATGTTGGTATTCTTGACTGTACGGTCTACGTTCATTAATAAGGCATCCAACCAGACTATCTTGGAAGCTTCTTCGGCACTGATCTGATCCGCATTGGCATCAAAGGTAATGGCGCCATTCAGGAAGCTCACGCCAAGGTTCTTTCCTACCGAAAATTTCAAAAGGTCCTGGATCTCTTCATCCGGCTCCGTTCTTCCAAAGCCTTCATCCAAACAGGCATACACCATTTCAGGCACGCGAAGACCCAGGAACCTCGCCAATTCGCCTCCGATAAATTCGGCCACTAAGGCTTTTTTTCCCTGTCCCGCGCCACGAAACTTGATCACATAACTGAATCCATCATCGGCATCCACCAACCCCGGCAAGGATCCACCTTCCCTAAAAGGCTGAATGTATCGGATGATATTGACCTCCCGTATCTCTGGTTTTTTCATATTAAGCGGATGTTTCATATCCCAAAGGTAAGGGATTTAGTATATTCTAACTATATTTGTGAAATTGAGCTATCAATAATTTTTATGAACACCACAACGGAATACAATCATATTATCCATCACTGTCAGGAATTATTTTTAAAAAAAACCAAGGATTATGGTACTGCCTGGCGTATCATGCGTCCTTCATCCATAACCGATCAGATCTTTATCAAAGCCCAACGCATCCGTACCTTGGAGGTGAAAAAAGTTTCCAAAGTTGGTGAAGGGATCATCGATGAATACATCGGGATCGTGAATTATTGTCTTATTGCCTTAATGCAGTTGGAACTGACCGATGAAGACCCGATGGAGCTTCCGGTGGAGGAAGTTGCCAGCAAGTACCAGGAGAAAGTGACGGAAACCAGGGACCTGATGCTGGCGAAGAACCATGATTATGGAGAAGCTTGGCGTGATATGCGGGTTTCGTCCTTGACCGACCTGATTCTGATGAAATTACAACGTGTCAAACAGATCGAAGACAACAATGGACAGACCCTTGTTTCGGAAGGCTTGGCAGCCAATTATCAAGATATGTTAAACTACGCCGTATTCGCTTTAATCAAACTCGGATTGGCCAAATAACGATTTCAAATGACTTTTACACAGCCCTACACGCAGAGCAAACATGCAAAACCAAATATCCTGTTATGGATTTCCCGCATCATTGTGGGTTTATTGTTTATTTTCTCCGGCTTGATCAAGGCCAATGACCCGATGGGTTTCGGGTATAAATTGCAGGAATATTTCCATGTGTTCAACATGAGTTTCCTCAATGATTACAGTTCCTGGATCGCTATTTTCCTATGTGCACTGGAAATCATCCTGGGTGGTCTGTTATTGATCGGTGTAGCCGGACGGAAAGTGGCTTGGGGATTGCTCCTACTGATTATTTTCTTCACATTCCTGACTTTTTATTCCGCCTATTCCGGTGCTGTAAAATCCTGTGGCTGTTTTGGTGATGCGATTCCATTGACGCCGTGGCAATCTTTCTATAAAGACCTGGTGCTTTTGGCCCTGATCATCATCATCTTTATTTATAGAGGGCAGATCAAGCCAACGATCAAAAGTTTATTTACAAGGAACCTATTGACGCTTTTCATCATCATCGTTTCTTTTGGAATAGGGATTTTTACCTTGTACTATTTGCCGTTTGTGGATTTTCTTCCTTACAAAGAAGGGAATAACATCCCAGAGCAGATGAAGATTCCTGAAGGTGCTGAACCGGATGTGTATGAGCATATCTATGAGATGAAAAACAAGACAACCAATGAAACCAAAAAGGTAAACGATAAGGATTATATTGCTCAGAAAATGTGGGAGGATAAAAACTGGGAAATCGTTGGGGATCCAAAAACTACCTTGATCAAAAAAGGGTATGAGGTAAAAATTCCAGACTTGATCATCTCGGATATGGATGGCAATGACCTGACGGAAGAGATCATCAACAATCCTTATTACAATTTTATTGTTACCAGTACGAACGTTTCTAAAATGTCTCCTATAGACCTGAAAGCGTTGGATAAGATCAATAATACCATTCGTGATCTTTCGGAAGATTATAATATCCGCGCGATCTTGGCTACGGCATCATCCACCGATGAGGTCAATTACCTGAACGATCAAATGGATCTTGTTTTGGAGACCTTCTATGTGGATGCTGTTCCATTGAAAAGTATGGTTCGCTCCAATCCTGGGGTGATGTTGATGCTGAACGGTACGGTGATCAAAAAATGGTCGTCCATCAATTTCCCGAGCAAGGAAGAGATCATCAAAAACTATTTAGATAAAGCCGAATAATGAATAAACCAGTTTATCTTATTGGCTTTATGGGTAGTGGGAAAACCACTTGGGGGAAGAAACTGGCGAAAGCATTGGATGTTCCCTTTATCGATCTAGACCATGAACTGGTGGAAAAAATAGGGATGTCCATTCCTGAATATTTCAGCCTGCATGGGGAGGCTAAGTTTCGTTTATTGGAACAGGAAACCCTGCATGCCAGCCAAAACCGGGAAGGGATTATCTCGACAGGCGGCGGAACCCCCTGCTATTTCGACAATATGGATTGGCTGTTGGATAATGGGACTGTATTGTACTTAAAGCACAGCCCAAAATCCTTATGGAGTAGGCTGAGCAAATCGGATGTCCATAAACGTCCGGCATTAAAGGGGCTTCAAGGGGAAGACCTCTTACATTTTATCGAAGAAAAATTGGAAGAACGGGAACCGTTCTATAACCGCGCACATATACAGGTGGATCAGATCAATACCTCCTTGGAGGATCTGGTAGCCTTGGTAAAAAATTATGATCACCAATGAATCCTAAGAAATTAATATTTAAAGGGCTATTTGCCGTTTTGTTTATCGGGTTAACGATTGGCTGTTTTCGTGGCGAAAGACCTGTAATGACAGATGAAACGCCTAAGGTTCATAATTGGTTCAATATAAACACGGTGGATGAGCTGTATGAATTTCTTACCTACGAGGAAGGTTCTATTCCATTGGTGAGTGCCCATCGCGGTGGTCCTCATGATGGCTATCCTGAAAATTGCCTGACCACCATCGGAAAGGTTGCAGGTGAAATGCCCGCCATTATGGAAATCGATATCGCCATGACCAAGGATTCTGTACTGGTACTGATGCATGATGAGACGTTGAACAGAACCAGTACCGGGAAAGGAAAAGTGTCTAACAAAACCTTTGCGCAATTGCAGGAGCTGAAACTGAAGGACAATGATGGTCAGGTCACGGACTACGTGATCCCTACCTTAAAGGATATTCTCTATTGGGGAAAGGGAAAGGTATTGTTCACCTTGGACATCAAAAAATCTGTTCCCTATGAAAAGGTGTTGGAAGTGGTCCGGGAGGCTAAAGCGGAAGCGAGTTCCATCATCATTACCTATTCGGCCAATCAGGCTTCGGCCGTGAATAAATTGGCACCTGACTTGATGATCTCTGCCACGATCAAGAACCAGGATGACCTTACCAGACTGAGCGATTTGGGGATTCCGGACAACCGTTTGATCGCTTTTGTAGGAACTTCTGAACCTGATTCTGCCTTGTACAGCCTGCTGCGCCAGCACGGCATCAAATCGATTTTGGGCACCATGGGCAACTTGGATAAGGCTGCGGATAAATCGGGTTTCCAACGGTATGCGGAATTGGTGGAGAGAGGTGCGGATGTGTTATCGACCGACCGTCCTTTCGAAGCTTGGAAGGCCCTGGATTTCTACATCAAAAAAAGAAGCTTAACCTCTACATATATTAACTGGTAATTTACTGGCAAGGATAAAATCCAAACATTTTGATTCATGGCTTGTTTTATAAGTACAAATTAAAACATATAACATCATGAAAAAATCATTACTTACCCTTGCTGTTGCATTAGGTATGTTCGGCATATCCAATGCACAAATCAACACTACCCCTCAAGCTTCTGCTGATGTGGGTATGAAGCCTATCAAAGAAGGCAATTGGATGGTAGGTGGATCGATTGGTAATATTGGTTATGCCTTTGAGTCCAATACGTTCAACTTTGCCTTGATGCCTAGAGCCGGATATTTTATTTCTGATGGTATAGCCATTGGTGCGCAGGCTAATCTAAACTTAAAAGCTGTTAAGGATTTGGATAATGAATGGGGATATGGTATTTCACCATTTATCCGTTATTATTTCCCAGGAGGTGCTAGTGCGACCGGTCGTTTCTTTGGACAAGGTGATATTGGTATTGCGGGAAGTTCTGCAGGTAGTGGAGTTGGGTTGAATGTAGGTGCGAATGTGGGTTATGCGCATTTTATTACACAGACAGTGGCGTTGGAAGGAACTTTTGGATATAATTATTCCAAAGCGAATATTAATACAGGCGATAAGGCCAGTGGTATTGGATTTGGTTTGGGATTCCAGATTTATCTTCCTGGAAGAAGATAGAACGTCATTGCGAGGAACTTTGCGTCATTGCGAGGAGTTTTGCGTCATTGCGAGGAGGTACGACGAAGCAATCTTTACACTCGTAGAAAGATTGCTTCGTTCCTCGCAATGACGGGTGGCTCCTCGCAATGACGTATTTTCCTCGCAATGACGTATAGTTTACTTCTTCATCGATCCCGTTTCATTGAAACGGATATGCCAACTAAAGGCCTCCTCCAACAAATGTGGCGTATGTCCTCCCCTTTCACATGCCCTATCGAAATAAGACTGCAATTCCTCCTTATAATCCTCATGCACACAATTATCAATAATTTTCTGTGCTCTTTCTCTAGGCGCCAATCCCCTTAGATCCGCCAAGCCTATATCCGTCACCAAAATATCCACATCATGTTCCGTATGATCCGTATGCGAAACCATTGGCAAAATATGCGAAATCTTATTCTCTTTCGACGCCGCCTGCGTAACGAAAATACTTAGGTAAGCATTTCTTGCAAAATCCCCGGATCCACCAATACCATTCATAATCTTCGTACCACCAATATGGGTCGAATTCACGTTTCCATAGATATCAAATTCAATCGCTGTATTAATAGCAATGATCCCTAAACGACGGATCAATCCTGGTGTATTGGAAATATTCTGCGGACGCAGCACAAATTTATCCCTATAACGTTGTAAATTATTGAACACCCGATCATAACATGCCGCAGACACCGTCACCGATGATGCAGATGCAAAGGAAAGGATTCCAGCATCCATCAAGTCAAAGGTAGAATCCTGCAATACTTCCGAAAACATCGTCAGATCGTAAAAATTACTGTGTTTGAAACCGGTCAATACCGCATTCGCCACCTTTCCGATTCCAGCTTGGATAGGCAATAATCGATCGGTCAAATGCCCTAATCGAACTTCCTCTTCAAAGAATGCCAAGATGTGTTTGGCGATGTTGGATGTTTTCTCATCTGGTTCCGCAATATCCGCCGGGCTATCGTGTTGATTGGTAAAAACAATCGCTGCTACCTTCTCTGGATCTAAAGGAATCGTCTTCCTTCCGATCTTATTCCAAGGTGCCACAATAGGAATCACGTTTCTATGCGGATAGTTTTCTGCTTGGTAGATATCATGGATGCCATATACATCTTCGTGAACGGAGGTATTGATCTCCAAGATCACCTTCTTTGCCAAAGCGGCAAAAGTAACCGAGTTACCCACGGAGGTGGTCGGCACTATACTTCCATCCCGATCGATAAAAGCGACTTCCAGCACAGCGATATCCACATCCGGAAGATTTTTATTATGCAATAGTTCCGCACTTTCACTCAAATGCTGGTCAATGAATAATACTTCCCCTGAATTGATCTTCTTTCTTAGTACCGGATCCACTTGGAAAGGCATGCGTTTTTTCAAGGCTCCCGCTTCGGCCAATTTACCATCAGTTCCATGGCCTAAGGAAGCACCGGTCATTAGGGTAATCTTGATATCCTCAGTTTTAGCGCGCTCTGCCAAAGCAGGTAGAATTACTTTACTGTCGCCGGCTTTGGTGAATCCACTCGAGCCAACCACCATACCATTCTCAATTAATTTTACAGCTTCCTCGGCTGTGGTGACTTTATCTCTTAATTTCTCTAAACGAATTCTTTCAATCATATGCTTGGTATTATTCACTCCTTCTAAGAGCGAGGCAATATTAATCAATATTTTAAATTAAAAATTATCAAAATTAGACACTTACTTTTTGAGGTAAAATAAAAAGTAACCGATTACTTACTGTGTTTATTAACCCTATAGCTAGCTTAACACATAAATATACTCCTATTTTGGTTTTATCAAATAAAAACAGGAAATTTATCGTTCATTTACAGCATAGTCTGCATGCAAAAGGAATACCTTGACAAATATTATATGACGGATATAGATACCTATGAAAACAGTATCTATTGCCATCATGCCGTAATGGGCGAAGGAATGGTTGTTGAACACTCGCACCATAAAGGTCAATTTTTATACACCGAAGGCGGTGTCGTATTTTTGAAGACCCCAGAGAAATCTTATTTTTTGCCGGCCAGGCATTATATCTGGATTCCTGCTGATGTAAGGCACAGCATTCATCCGAGTAACCCGGAAGTGGTGATGCGGAATCTCTACTTTCCACCTTTTGATACCGACACGGACTTTTTTGATAAAGTGAATATCTATCCAGTGAATGATCTACTGATCGAACTGATCATGTTCACCAATCGATGGAACGGAAATATCTTTCCTGATGAAGAACCTAAATATTCCATTGCAAAGGCCTTCAAATTAATCCTTCCGGAAATTTCCCAAACAGAACTTCCATTGGCTCTGCCCTATCCCAAAAATGATAAGCTCAAACACATCATTGCTTACCTGGAGCAGAACATTGCCGAAAACATCAGTTTTAAGACCTTAGCAGAACACTTTGATATTTCTGAACGAACACTTGCCCGGTTATTCCAAAAGGAACTGAGCATGTCGTATATCCAATATTTCACGATCCTACGGATGTTGACCTCCCTAAAATTGTTATTGGATGATAAATTAAGTGTGAATGAGGTGGCGCTTCGGGTTGGATACAATAGCCTACCCACTTTCAGCAATACCTTCAACAAAGTAATCGGTGTTCGTCCGAGTGAATACGTGAAAAATAGAAATTTACTATTATAACTTAAACCCCATGAAATTTAACAAATTAATTGCTGCAATTGCAATTGCCTCTTTATGCGCCTGTTCGGCCAACTCACAAGTGGCGAAGAATGGCGTAAAGACGCCTAAGCCGATCCAATTGTTTAATGGTAAAGACATCAAGGATTGGACGCCAAAGATCAAATTGCATGAAGTAGGCGAAAACTACGCCAACACTTTCCGGGTAGAAGATGGCTTATTAAAGGTTAGGTACGATGGTTATTCAGACTTTAATCAACAGTATGGTCACCTTGCCTACAAAAAGCCTTACAGCTATTACCTGTTAAAAGTGGAATACCGTTTTGTAGGTGATCAGACAAAAGGAGGTGAAGGATGGGCATGGCGAAACAGTGGTGCGATGTTGCATGGCCAAGATCCGAAGACTATGTTGAAAGATCAGGATTTCCCGATTTCCATTGAGGGCCAACTATTGGGCGGTGATGGTAAAAATGAACGTACGAACTCCAACCTATGTACGCCTGGAACCAATGTAGTGATCAAGGATAAATTGTTTACCCCACACTGTTTGAGCTCCACTTCCAAAACCTATCATGGTGATCAATGGGTAACAGCGGAGTTTTTGGTATTGGGTGATTCTGTTATCCAACATATCCTGGATAACCAAGTGGTTCTTTCCTACAACAAACCGCAGATCGGAGGCAGTAATGTGATCAATTACGATCCTGCACAAAAAACGGATGGTAAATTATTGTCGGAAGGATTCATCTATCTACAGAGTGAAAGCCATCCTATCGACTTCCGTAAAGTAGAACTGTATGATCTAAGCCCTTATAAAGCAGATCAGACGAAATTGAAACAGGTAGTGGATGCGCTACTAAAGAAATAGTATAGCAACAAGAAAAGGGATGCTGTTTGCATCCCTAAATATCTTTGAGGAAAAAGCCTAAACTTATGCTAACTTGTTAACGAACTTGGTTAACTTAGATTTGTTGTTAGAAGCTTTTTTCTTGTGAATAACATTTTTCTTTGCTAAACGGTCAAGCATCGATACCACGCGAGGTAATAAAGCTTTAGCTTCTTCAGCTGAAGTTGTTAAACGTAATTTTTTGATGGCGTTACGAGTAGTTTTTGCTTGGTAACGGTTTCTTAGACGCTTCGCAGCGTTTGCTCTAATTCTTTTAATCGAAGATTTATGATTTGCCATTTCTCTTAGCTATATAATATTATTAATCTTTTATACTAAATTCGGACTGCAAAAATAACATTCATAATCTAATATTCAAAATCATTTTTAATTTTTCGAAATTGTTATCTTTGCACATGCACAAATTATCCATGGATCAGCTGAATCGAGTTGATGTAGACACCTTTAAATCGCAGGAAAAAAACCCAATAGCTATCATTTTAGACAATGTACGCAGCATGCATAATGTGGGATCGGCGTTCAGGACAGCAGACGCTTTGGCGATCGACCGCATCCTGCTATGTGGGATCACCGGGACACCTCCCCATCGGGAAATCGAAAAAACAGCTTTAGGCGCAACCCAATCGGTGATTTGGGAATATTACAAAGAAACTATTGACGCCGTCAATCAACTAAAAGCCGAAGGATTTCAGGTATATGCGGTAGAACAGACCGACAATAGTATTTCTTTGGAGACCTTTGAACCCAATGATCAACAGAAATATGCCTTAGTGTTTGGAAATGAAGTGCATGGTGTAGAGGAAGAAGTGATTCAACAGGCTGATGGCACGATTGAAATCCCCCAATTTGGCACCAAACATTCTTTCAATGTCTCCGTAACGATCGGCATCGTGCTTTGGGATTTCATCAATAAATTAAAGTTTATCAAAAAATAACAAAATACCTAGCCATACAATTTTTAGAAGTCATATCAAAATAGTAGATTTGCGTTGCAAAAAATAAGACAAAATGAGTGTATTAGTTAATAAAGATTCCAAAGTAATCGTTCAAGGTTTTACCGGAAACGAAGGTACTTATCATGCATCTCAGATGATTGAGTATGGTACAAACGTAGTTGGTGGTGTTACACCAGGCAAAGGCGGACAAAGTCACTTAGACCGTCCGGTATTCAACACGGTACAAGATGCTGTAGATGCTACTGGCGCAAATGTTTCTATTATTTTTGTTCCACCAGCATTCGCTGCTGATGCGATCATGGAAGCTGCTGCTGCAGGAATCGCTTTAATTGTATGTATCACAGAGGGTATCCCTACGAAAGATATGATTCAAGTAAAATCTTACTTGAGCGACAAAAACTCCCGTTTAATCGGTCCTAACTGTCCAGGTATCATCACTGCTGAAGAAGCGAAGATCGGTATCATGCCAGGATTTATCTTCAAAAAAGGTTCTGTAGGTGTTGTTTCCAAATCAGGAACATTGACTTACGAAGCGGTAGATCAAACGGTAAAAGCAGGATTAGGAATTACTACAGCTATCGGTATCGGTGGTGACCCGATCATTGGTACAACAACCAAAGAAGCGGTAGAATTATTGATGAACGATCCAGAAACAAAAGGTATCATCATGATCGGTGAGATTGGCGGTGGTATGGAAGCGGAAGCTGCTCGTTGGATCAAAGAAAATGGTACTAAACCAGTAGTTGGTTTCATCGCTGGCCAAACAGCGCCTCCGGGACGTCGTATGGGTCACGCTGGTGCAATCGTTGGTGGTGCAGATGATACTGCTGCTGCGAAAATGGCGATCATGCGAGAGTGTGGTATCCGTGTAGTAGAATCTCCAGCTGAAATCGGAAAAGCTATCGCTGAAGAATTAGCGAAGTAATCGAACATATTAGAAATGGAAAAGTCCTTGCTATTACGGCAAGGACTTTTTTATTAAACTAAACAACAAACAAATTTTCCTTAAATATCTTTTTTATTGGTTTCGTAGTATTCAACCAATTGGTTCAATTCATTCAGGTCGATATCGGTTTTCAGGTCTACAAACACATGGTCACCATCTTCATTGATCCCCAATAAAATCTTCTTGATCTTATCCCCTTTCATCAAGGTATTGATGGATATCCTGGCCCCATCACTGTGGATGCTCATCATTTCCTCATAATTATTCCGAGCCAGGTACTTGCTGAAATTCTTATAAACCCGTTCTCCATCCTGACCTCCTTCTACAGCCATGAACTTAATCTTCTTGATCTTTTTCAAGGCGAGAGCCAACATGGGATCTTCTTCTTTAAGTTCCTTGATCTCCCCACGGATAAAACTTTTCATCAATATTCCTGGCACACTGATGGACACCACTTCTGCATCCCTGGATAGATCCGAACGATCTACAAAAGCCATGTTCGATCCTCTTTTTACAAAACAGCTCTGTGTTCCTATTAAAATAACTGCGGCAACTAAAATTCCTATTATACGTTTCATGGTTGGTTAGATTTATTATTTATCGTTATTTACTAAAGCATTCAGGTCATCATATTTTAAGGAGCCATCCAAGATCATAAATACGGTATCCTCATCGGAGTTAATGCTCAACAATAGATTCGACAGGTAGTCTCCTTCTACATTTTCTGCCAGGAATTTGATCTGGTTCCCTTCGGAATTGATCACCATCAATTCTTCGTATTTCAGGTTCTTGATCGCATTGGAAACTTCGGATTGTATTCCTTTATTCTCCCCTTCCAGCACCAACATTTTAATGGAGTTTATTTTTCCCAATAAGGGCTTGATCACTTCCACATCAGCGTCATCGATCTTTAGTTTGTTCAACATCTTGAACATCGGTTTGCCGATCTTGATGGATGTAACCCCCTTATGTTCTTTATATTGCTCGAAGATCTTATCCAATTTAGAGATCTGGGCTTGAGCCATCGTCGCCAAGAAGAGACTCATCACTAACATTAACGTTTTCATCATTTTCATTTTAGATTTCAATATGTAAGTATTTTACTTTTTCAATTCCTTTCATTCCAGCTTTCAGGTTCGTGGTGGCCAACTGAATGGCTGCTTCGGTAACGGCTAAGGCTTTTTCCTCGTCATAGATCCGAACACCATTTACCTCCACATACATTTCCTCTTCTGTTGCTTCTTCAATAGCTGCTTGTGTTTTGGGTTTGGCAATTTGTTTTACTTTGTTTGCCAATCTGGTATCGGTGCCTTTGGTTGTTCCTTTTGGAGAAGATTGCATTGTGCTTTCTTTTTCTACTTGTTGAACCTGCTCACTATCGATAGGCTGAACTGTTTCCCTTTCCAAGGGTTGAACTGTTTCCTTTTCAGTAGTTGGCACCTGTGCAATCCTATCCCTATTTTCTTGTTCCTGATCTTGGAAGCGGTTCACCACAAAAAAGGCGATCAATAAACTGGCAGCAACAGCCAATAAAGGAAAAAGTCTTTTTATTATTGGCCTGTTCGTTTCCCTGTTTTTTTCAGCGAACTCTTCCGGTTGAACTACGGATTCCTCCAGCTTTTCCGAGAAATCTTCGAAGTTCCAATCCATGGTTTCTGGAGAATCCTTTAAAGATTGGAAATACCCATCCCCCTCCAATTCCTTCAATCGGCGTTCCTCTTGCAGGCTGGTTTCCCCAGCCCAGTACTTAGCCTTTAATCGATCCAATTCTTCGTTTCTCATAATCAAAAACTTTTGTTAATTGTTCCTTAACGGTATTTCTTGCTCTGGAAAGGTTTACTCGAACCGCATTCTCTTCCAGGTTTGTCAAATCAGCGATATCCGAAATCTCATATTCTTCAATATCCCTCAGGTACATCACCAGCCTTTGCTTTTCTGGTAGGCTATCGATGTATTTGAGCACCAATTCCTGCGTTAGCGACGGATACTTTTCCACCTGCACTTCATCCTGCAATTGTCCAAGGTATTTCGCCTGCCTTCCCAACCTTTCGATCTTATTGTAGGCCATATTCCTGACCATGTTCATCGCATAGCCCTCAATGGAATGCAGTCCCGATAATTGCTGCCTCATTTCCCACAGTTTCATCATCACCTCCTGCACCAGATCAAAAGCATCTTCTTGATGTTCCAAAAACCTATTCGCAAAGCGGTAGAGCTTATCCTTATGGACAAATACCGTATGTTTAAAGGTTTCTTGGTTCATTGTTTTATCGCTTATTTACTATCAAGACAGGCAACAGGTCCGATCTATTACATCCAAAATGAAAAAAAAGTAAAAAATATTATAAAAATCTAATAGTCAATATATTAAAAAAGCCAGAAATGTTAAATTTCTGGCTTTCTATCAGCGGTTAGCCTTATTTTTTATGTTCATCCGCCGAAGGACCGTACAATCCAGGAACTGGGATATCCAATAATCGTAAATAAACGGTCGCCTGTCCGCGATGGTGGATCAGGTGGTTATGGATGATGAACCTGAAAGCACCGATCTTAGGAACCTCCGAGATAACATGATCACCTACATGCAGCTTCCATTTTTTTGACCATTCCTCATCATCAAAAACATTTACGGTTTCTACGTTCTTTTGATAATCTGCTTCCAATCTTTCTTTGATCTCTGCTACAGAAGTAGGTTTGAACGGTCTATAATCCGTCATTAAGTTAAAGCTGTCCTTGGTTAGGCCCGCAGCTACCCAGCTGTGCAGTTCTACGATATGCCCCAATAAGTCGCCTAAGGACATTGATTTTTCATGTGGTTTGTAGGATAAATGCTCATCCGATACACGCTCCAATAACCTTTTGGTATTATTGGTTTCATGTTCCATCTCAATTAAAAAGCCTTGTTTAATGCTCATGATTTTGCTGTTTTTGTTTCTTACGAATTTAACCAAAATCCCTTGAAAATTCCTATCTTGTTGTTCTTTAAAACACCTAAGCAAATGAAAAGATTACTGATCTTTTGTATCCTGATTTCTTTCTTCGGGCTACAAATCCGGGCACAATCCACCGATGCCTATTACGTAAAAACACATTATGACAAAATTGAACAATATATTACGATGCGGGATGGCGTCAAATTGTTCACCGCGATCTATGTTCCGAAGGATCAATCCCAAAAATATCCCATCCTTTTAAATAGAACTCCATACACCGTAGCTCCTTATGGAAAGGACAGCTATAAGAACAGCCTGGGAAATTTCCCTGACATGATGAAGGCTGGCTATATTTTCGTGTATCAGGATGTTCGTGGAAAATGGATGAGCGAGGGTACTTTTGAAGATATCCGCCCGACAAGGACCAAGGAGAATAAGCATCAGATCGACGAAAGTACAGACACCTATGATACGATCGATTGGTTGGTGAAAAACCTGAAGAACAATAATGGAAAGGTGGGCATGTACGGGATCTCCTATCCGGGTTTTTATGCAACGGCAGGACTGATCGGATCTCACCCTTCTTTGAAAGCCGTTTCGCCGCAGGCACCAGTAACCGATTGGTTTATCGGGGATGATTTCCATCATGGCGGAGCTTTATTTCTGATGGATGCTTTCCGATTCATGCACGTCTTTGATGCCCCAAGACCAAAACCGATCACCGATAAGGAAGGTCCGAAAGGTTTTGAATTGGCATCAAAGGATTACTCGAAATTCTTTATGGATAACCCAACGCTTTCAGGATTGAAGAAAAAATACCTCAGCCATACCGTAAAATTTTGGGATAACCTCGCGAAACATTCCACCTTGGATACGTTTTGGATGGCCAGGACCATTACCCAGCATTTAAACGATGTAAAACCAGCGGTTATGGTCGTTGGCGGAACTTTCGATGCGGAGGATACCTATGGCGCTTTTGAAACTTATAAACAGATCGAGAAGAGGAATAAGAACAATAATTCCATTCTGGTAATGGGACCTTGGTTCCATGGAGGCTGGGTTCGATCAAAAGGAGATTCTTTTGGGGATATCCGGTTTGGCGAAGAAACCAGTACACATTATCAAAATACATTTGAATTGCCTTTCTTTGAGTATTACTTAAAGGGGAAGGGGGATTTTAAGGCTGCCGAGGCGAATGTATTCTTCACCGGTTCCAATGAATGGAAAACCTTTGATACTTGGCCAAGCCAGAATACCACAACCTCCAGTTTATTCCTACAGGCGGATGGGAAATTAAGTCCTAAGCAACCTGCAAAGAGCCATCCCTTTTTAGAATACAAATCTGACCCGAATAAACCGGTTCCTTTTCAGGAAGGCATCATCAGCAATAGAACTCGGGAATATATGGTTGCCGATCAACGCTTTGTATCGAACCGGCCGGATGTATTGGTCTTTGAAACGGAGGTTCTGGAAAATGACCTGACCATGGCGGGTTCCATCATCGCTGATCTTCATGTTTCCATGACAGGAACCGATGCTGATTTTATTGTAAAGGTTATTGATGTTTATCCAGATACCAGTACGGCCACTTCTCCTGTGAGCAAAGATATCGTGATGCCCAACTACCAGATGCTGGTCCGTGGGGAGATTCTTCGTGGGAAGTTCAGGAACAGTTTCAGCAAACCAGAACCATTCACGCCGAATGAGATCACGAATGTGAAAGTCAATCTGCCAGATGTAGCCCATACCTTTAAAAAAGGCCATAAAATCATGGTTCAGATTCAACATACCTGGTTTCCTTTAGCAGATCGGAATCCGAATCAGTTTATGGATATCTACCAGGCAAAGGCCACTGATTATATTAAAAATACCCATAGGCTGTATGTAGATCCGGAACATCCGAGCAAAATCAACTTCTCGGTATTGAAATAATTTTTAGATATATATTTTTGTAACAAATCATGCCGAATACCTACTAATGATTAAAAACAACAACATTGATATGAAGAGACTAACTTTAAAGAGATTATTCACAACCGCATTCGCTTTGCTTTTTTCTGTGGCACTTTTTGCACAGGAGAACACTTTACTATGGAAGATTTCAGGAAATGGATTGACCAAGGATTCTTATCTATTCGGAACCTTGCATATGGCATGTGCCGAGGATTTTAAAATGGAAGATAAGGTGAAGGAAGTTGCTCAAAAAGCTGAAGCCATTGCCTTCGAAATCGATATGGCGAATCCTGAAAATATGACCAAGGTACAGGAGTTCATGAAACCAAACCTGGAATTCTTTAAAGATTTTGACCCAGCAAAAAAGAAGGTAATTGATAGCATCATGACCAGCTATCAAATTCCTCCCGCTATTTTTGATCAGGTGGCTCCTGCAGCAGTGATATCTATCCTTTCCATGCGTTCATTTGCCTGTTCGGACTTTAAAACGGTTAAGATGATGGAAAATGAGATCCGCAATTTACCTGCAGTTAATGGTAAGCCTATTGCGGAACTAGAAACCGTTGAATTCCAATTCAACCTTTTGAACAACCTGTTTTCGCCTGAGGATTTCTACAATTACCTAACTATAGAGGGAGGATTGGAAGCATCGACAAAGAAATTGGTACAGGCCTATTTTTCAGAGAACCTAAAGGAAATCGAGAACCTGACTTTGAAATCTGGTTATCTAAGTGAAGAAGAACAAGCGAAATTTCTAGATGAACGTAATCATACCTGGATGGAAAAAATGCCAAATATGATGAAAGAAAAGGCTTATTTATTTGCTGTAGGTGCTGGGCATTTGGTAGGCAAGAATGGTATGATCGAATTGTTGAAAAAACAAGGGTATAAATTAACTCCGATTTTAGATTAAATACAATTGTTTAATAAAGGGCGGTTCTACTAGGACTGCCTTTTTTTATGCTAAATTCGTTATTATTTATATGCTAAAGATTCTTCGCCACTATTGGCATTTTATAAAAAACCCTTCAGATCGCAGATTATGGCCTATCCATCCATCTGCCCGTACTAAAGTCTTTTTCACCATCTTTCTTTTAGATGTATCCATTTTAATCCTCATCTTTCCTATTTACATGTTGATTGATTACATCAATCCCATGGTAAGTACAATGGATAATACATTTGAAACACCTTGGAACGTATTTTGGATGGGTGTTATTTTCGTACCATTAGTTGAAGAGATCCTATTTCGATTTTTGATCAAGTATAAAGGTTTCTATGGTTTTATTATTTCCCGAAATACATGGCGTAAGTATTACCGATGGATTTTTTACAGTAGCGTAATCCTCTTCGGGTTTGTGCATTTAGGCAATTTTGATAATAATAATTTCTTATTTTATTTTCTTTCCCTATTCATCGTCCTTTCCCAATTGATAGGCGGAATTAGTTTGGGTTTTATCCGCGTTCGCATTAATTTTTTTGCGGCTTTTCTACAGCATGCCCTATGGAATTTAATGGCTTTTTCTTTGGGATTGGTTATCATCCAGCTCCACAATCCACTAATCAAATTAAATGAAAATCATATACAATTGGAGGTCAATGAATCCAACTTCAGAGATCGTTCTATTGAAAAATTTGATATGATTAGTAAAAACGATCGGATTTATAAACTAGATATAAAACAGTATGCCTTAGCGGAAGTGATTGACAGTATTTATGGAAAGGATAAGTATCAGGTTTATGATATTTATTTAAATTTAAAATTAGAAACGCAAGAAGGTATAAGTAAAGATTCCTTATTGCAGGAATTACAAAAAGAGTTAACTATTCTAGAAAAATCGGAGGAGTAATTTTAAATTACTCCTTAATTCTTTTTACTATCCATGCGGCAATAACCATGCAGGCTCCTGCCAATGCTAGGCCTAAAATAGGTTGGTTTCCTAAAAGGTGCTTAATAATCATACCTCCAAAAAATCCGGAAATAATCTGAGGGAAGGTGATGAAGAAATTGAAAATCCCCATATAAACACCCATCTTTTTTGCCGGAAGGCTATCGCTTAGGATAGCATAAGGCATAGCAAGAATACTTCCCCAAGCTATCCCGATTCCGATCATAGGTAAGATCAATAAGTACTCCGACCGAATAAAGAACATGGATACAAGCGAGATTCCACCGATGGCCAAACCCAGCGCATGGGTATGCGTCCGTCCCAATTTGGATGCTATTTTTGCCAAGAAAAGCGAGTAGATGGCAGATACCGCGTTATAAACCGCAAACAATACGCCTACCCAATTCCCTGCATCGGCAAACAATTGTTTCTTGTCGGCTCCTTTCAAATAAAAGACATGCTCTGCAATGGCCGGTGTGGTATATACCCACATAGTGAATAAAGCAAACCAAGAGAAGAACTGTACCCAGCCCAATTTTTTCATGGTAAGCGGCATCTGTTTGAAGTCCTCCCTCAAACTTGCAAAGAATCCCTTATTGTCTGTTTCCACCTCCTGCACTTCCGCTACCCCTTCAAAACTTGCCAATTCTTTTGGCGAATATTCTTTGGTATTGAAAACTGTCCACAAAACGGTTATGATCAATAAGGCTGCCCCGCAATAAAAGGAATAGATAACATTTAAAGGGACTGAACCATCAACGGCCTTCCCCGATACGCCGAAATAATTGGTAAGCGCATAAGGCAGCATCGATCCAATGACAGCTCCAAGCCCTATGATAAACGTCTGTACGGAGAATCCCAAGCTTCGCTGTTCACTTGGAAGATTATCACCGACCAAAGCACGGAAGGGTTCCATAGTCACGTTGATGGAGGCATCCATAATCATCAACATACCAGCTCCAACCATCAATGGCGGTAAGATGGCAGTAAACCAAGAAATATTGGGCATCAGCAACAAGGCAATGCTCGTTAGGATGGCACCAACAAGAATATAGGGTCTCCTTCTCCCCAGACCGTTCCACGTTCTATCGCTGTAATGGCCTATGATCGGCTGAACAATCATTCCTGTAATGGGCGCAGCCAACCAAAATAGGGAAAGATGTTCCACATCTGCACCAAAGTCCTGTAGGATGCGTGAGGCATTTCCGTTCTGAAGGGCGAATCCGGCCTGTATTCCCATGAATCCTATGCTCATATGGATAATCTGCGCTAAGGACAATCTAGGTTTGCTTAGAGAACTTTTCATGTTCGTTGTTTGGTTAATTGTTGGGGAGCGATATTAATCACATCGCCATTAAATATAATATTTATTTCCTTTCCAGATTTGTTTTGAACTTCAAAATTCCCCTGTGTAACCGTAATTTTAAGGTGTACCTCCCGAAATTGGATATGGAAAGAAAACCGCTTCCAGTTTTTAGGAATAAATGGTTGAAAAGATAACATCCCTTTTTTAACGCGCATACCTGCAAACCCTTCCACGATCGACATCCAGGTTCCGGCCATCGAAGTGATGTGAAGCCCATCCTCCGTATCGTTGTTATAATCATCCAGATCCAACCGCGCTGTCCTTAGATAGAACTCATAGGCCTTCTCGGGATTTCCAATTTTCGCTGCAATGATGGCATGCACACAAGGCGACAGAGAACTCTCATGTACGGTGAGGGGTTCGTAGAACGCATAATTCCGTTTAATGGTTTCCAGATCATACCTATCCTCTAGAAAATACAGGCCCTGCAATACATCTGCCTGTTTGATATAGCAAGATCTTAAGATCCTATCCCAGCTCCATTTCTGGTTCAGTGGCCTTTCTTTAGGATCCAATTCCGTCACAGGTATCAGTTCCTTATCTAAAAAACCATCTTGTTGCAAGAATACTTTTCTTTTAGCATCATAGGGATAATACATCTTCTCGATGATGGATTTCCATTCTTCCAATTCAGCATCCTTTAATTTCAGCTTTTTGAAAATCTCATGGAACTTCTCCGGCGCATGATCCTGAACAATATGCAAACTTTCCAAGGTATATTCCAAGCACCATGATGCCATGGTATTGGTATACCAATTATTGTTCACATTGTTCTCGTATTCATTTGGTCCTGTAACCCCCAGCATCACGAAAACTTTCTTATCCTCGCTCCAATTGATACGTTGTGCCCAGAATCGAGCAATACCGATCAATACTTCCAAACCGTGGGATGCCAAATAGCCCACATCATCCGTGTATCGGATGTAATTAAATATGGCAAAAGCAATGGCGCCGTTCCTGTGGATTTCCTCAAAGGTGATTTCCCATTCATTATGGCATTCCTCACCATTGATGGTCACCATGGGATAAAGGGCTGCTCCATTTTTGAAGCCCAGCTTTTCTGCATTTTCAATGGCTTTTTCCAGGTGGTGGTAGCGATAGATCAGCAGGTTTTTAGCTACATCCTCGCCCTTGGTAGCCATGTAGAACGGCAAACAATAGGCTTCCGTGTCCCAATAAGTCACCCCACCATATTTTTCGCCCGTGAACCCCTTTGGACCTATGTTCAATCGGGCATCTTCGCCCGTATAGGTTTGGTATAATTGGAAAATGTTGAATCGGATGGCCTGTTGTGCCGATACATCCCCTTCTATCTCAATATCCGCATCCTCCCAAATCTTTGACCAGGCATCTTCCTGCATTTTCATGAGCACTGAAAAATCCTTTTCAAAAAGCCAACTCAATCTTTCTATCCCCAAAGATTCCAGATCTGTTTCCGAGTGGTTCGTGCTGGAATGAATCGCCACATATTTTACCAAGCTTAAGGTAGCATCTTTCACCACATGTTGGTTGATCTTTTCACCAACTTTCGCCACTGCATCAATTTTCTTTTTCTTATTGATTGCTTTCCCTTGGTATTCGAACTTCGAAGCAAGATCCGTACGCACTAAGAATCCGGTCTTTTTGGTTCGCATCGTTAAATGCTGGAAATTCCCTCCTAATTCATGACCTTCGTAATCCCAGAATTTCTCATCGTAATTGCTATCCCTATTCAGCACATTCCCATCAAGATAGGAACTTAAACTGATGTCGATATCACGGTTTAAAGCCTTGATCTGATAATGCAGTGAAGCCGTTTCGGATAAGAACAAATGACACATCCGAATACTTTTAACCTCGATTCTAGCCCCGTTTTCCATCTCCGCTTCAAAGATTCGGATCAACTGACCATTCTTCATGTCAAGTACCCGTTCGAATCGATCCACTTTTACCTTGGCTAGATCCAATCTTTCCCCATCGATGAGCACATGAACACCAATCCAATTGACCGAATTGATCACCTTGGCAAAATATTCTGGATAGCCATTCTTCCACCATCCTACACGGGTTTTATCCGGATAATATACCCCTGCCAAATAAGAACCTTGAAGGGATTTCCCCGAATAATCTTCTTCAAAATTCGCCCGCTGTCCCATCCGTCCATTTCCAATGGAAAATAGACTCTCGGAAATTTCCTGATATGCCGGTCTAAATTCATCTTCGATGATTTGCCAAGCGTCTTTAATAATATAATCTTTCATAAGTAGGAATACTTAAATCGCCTCCACTAAACTATTAACTCGTTCATCATAATCTCTTAATACCGCATCTTTATCCACGGCCACAACTTGCATTCCGGCAGCTATAGCTGCCTCGATACCCGATTGCGCATCTTCAAAGACTACACAGTTTGCTGGATCTGCGCCCAATTTTTCGGCTCCCAAGAGGAAAACCTGAGGATCTGGTTTCGACCTACTGACGGAATTACCATCAATAACCGCATCGAAATATTCTATTATACCGGTTTTCTCTAAAATGGCAGGTGCATTTTTACTGGCAGAACCTAATGCAATTTTCTTATGGTTATCCTTTAACCAACTTAGCAAGGCAATCGTCCCTGGAAGTACATCGCCGGTTTTCATCGTATCCAACAATTCGAGATACCATTCATTCTTCCGTTCGGCCAATTGTTGTTTTTCTGCGTCAGTTTTTTGGACCTCTCCCCAAGCTAAAATTTTGTCTAAGGAGTCCATCCTACTGATACCTTTCAATGCTTCATTTTTTTCAATATCGAAAGGGATTCCCAGCTCATCGGCTAATCGTTTCCATGCCTGATAATGAAATACGGCGGTATCCACCAACACTCCATCCAAATCAAATATGACGGCTTCGGCTTTCTCTAATAATGCAGTGATCTTCTTCATTTATTTATTTTGGAGCTTGTAAATTTTTGTTTCAAATGGTTTCAGGCTAATAATGTCACCTCCAGTTTCTTTTTTATCGGATAGCAAATCAAATAGGCTGTTTGATCCAATCATGCGATCAAAACGATCTAAGGAGATGCTTTTAGCTTCGCTATTGAGGTTCATTATAACCATGATCTTTTGGGAATCATTGTATCGGAAATAAACATAGATATTGTCAATTGGGACATAATGCTGGAGTTTTCCAGTTTGAAGGACAGGACTATTCTTTCTAAAATTGGCCAATTTTTGGATATGCCTAAATATGTCTTCTTCCTGCGCTGTTCTTCCAGTCTGTTGGAACTTATCCACTTTATCACCTGGGAACCCACCTTTAAAATCTTCCCTTAACAACCCATCAGGATTATTAAAGTTTTTCATCAGGATTTCAGCACCATAATAGATCTGTGGAATACCCCTATAAGTCAACAACCAACTCATCGCTGATTTATATTTTTCCACGTTTTCACCAACAACAGAAAAGAAGCGATCCTTATCATGATTATCCAAAAACAGGACATGTGCATAGGGATTGGGATAAAGGTAATCGGCGCCCAAGGTACTATATAACCTATTGGCGCCATCCTTATGCTCTTTAAGGGCATCGGAAATGGCATAGTTTAACTGAAAGTCCGTAACTCCTTCCAATTTAGTGTCCACAGATTGACCAACTTGTTGTCCACCCAGGAAATAAGCCTGGTTGGCAATACCTGGTACCCAGGTTTCTCCAAAGAAACTGAAGGTTGGATATTCTTTTCGGATCCTATCCGTCCAATTTGCCATGAACTGCAGGTCATTGTAGGGATAGGTATCAATTCGGAACCCATCTACACCTGCAAATTCGATCCACCAGATATGACTCTGGGTGATGTAATTTACGACGAAGGGATTTTGTTGATTCATATCCGGCATGGTTTTCACAAACCATCCTTTTTCCATTAGTTCTTTGTCCTCCTTGGCTCCATAAGGGTCAAAAATGGTTTGATCCTTATAGGTGGTTTGGGTAAAGGTTGGCCATTCATGTAGCCAATCGGAAAACGGTTTATCCATGACCGTCCAATGGTAAATACCAACATGGTTCGGAACCACATCATGAACCAGTTTCATCCCCCTTTTATGCAGTTCAGCCCCCAGGTTCTGGTAATCTTGGTTACTTCCAAAACGAGGGTCTACCTGATAATTTTCGGTATTGGCATATCCATGGTAAGACGCTTGGGGCATATCATTAGTTAAGACTGGAGTTAACCATACGGCTGTAATTCCCAGGTCCTTCAAGTAATCGAGTTTGCCGATGAGTCCTTGCAGATCGCCGCCATGTCGATAATACATGGAATCTCTATTGACCGCCATCTCCCGCATTCCTTTTACTCGGTCATTCTTTGGGTTTCCATTTGCAAAGCGATCGGGCATGATGAGATAAATAAAATCGGAGGCATTTACGCCTTGTGCTTTTACCTGCTCTTGGTTTCTATCCATCAGTTGATAGCCATAGCTGAACACTTGTTTATCACGATCGAACAATTGGATAGGATATTCTCCCGATTTCGCGTCTGCAGCAATTTCCATATCCAAGAACAGGTAGTTGGGATTTTCTACTTGATGTTGTTTCAATAGACGAAATCCTGCCTTTGGCGATTTGGCCGTCAACTTCCCAACACCTTGTCCATAAAGGATCAATTGTAGCTTGGAATCCTTCATCCCTACCCACCAATTGATGGGTTCTATGCGCTGGATTTTCTCCTGACCAAAGACAATAAGGGTCTGCAACAGCATAAATATGCTGCTCAAAAGATAGATTCTCATATTAAATAGGTAAGAATAGGGAGCTGGGCTCCCTATCGTTTAGTTTTTAGTAATCTTAGCGGTATATCCAGATGGGTGTAGACTCAATTCGATATCATAAACCCCAGGAGCAGCAATGGCCAAGTTTGGACCATCTTGCGTAAGCTCGGTCAAACTTCCACCCAAGTTGATATCCCAAGCATCATTTGCCCTGAACTTCAATTCACCGGCTGCTAGATTTGCCTTGACTTTCCATACATATGTTCCTTTGCTGTTCGAAAAAGACATATCCGTATCTGCTTCCCAACCACCTGGTGTTGCACTTCCAACGATAGCCCAACTGGTTTTCAGCAATTCATAGGTAAGTGCCTCTGCATCCATGCGGATACGGTAGAAACCAGAGCTTGCAGCTTCTAGGTTTCCTGCTCCGCCATCCTGTAATAATGATCCTGCTGCAGCACCCTTTCCAAAAGCACCATCCCAATTGATGTTGGTTGGTAGGAATTTAAAACCACCTCCGGTCACATCAATATATTCATAGATTTCAAATTTAGTCTTGCTATCTGCATTTTGCAGTTTCATGGCAACGGAAAGTTCTGGAGACCATCCCGCACCAATAGAACCACCTACAATGTACATCACAGGGTTACTTTCCGTAAAGGTGATCGCTTTGAACTTGCTAACCGTTTGCCCATTTGCCTGGTAAGTGATCTTCAATAGGGCATCACCCACCCAAGTATCGTTCGACTTCAGGTCAAATTCCTTTTCAACGATCTTATTCCCTTCCAGGTTTACCTGTTCGGTAAATAAGGCTTCCGAAGAGCTGGAGTCCTTGACCACGGCGAATTCAAAATCAGAAACCATATTACTGATGAATCCTACTTTTAGCGGTTTTCCAACCTGAATGATGGATGTAGTTCCCTGATTGATGGAGACTACCTGTTCATCGATTCCATGCTCCACTTTTTTACAGGAAGCGAAGAACAATATGCTGAGACCAACGATGGCCAATAAGCTATTCTTTATGTTTAATTTCATGATCTTTCTGTTAATTGGTATAACCTGGATTTTGTGTTAAGTTGTTATTGTTCGCCCTGGCTTTTGCCGGAATAGGGAAAAGACGTTTATAGGTTTCTGCAGCATTTGCTGGTTTGAACAATTGCGCATTCTCCCATCTTCCAAAACGGATCATATCCGTTCTACGGGTCAACTCAAAAGTAAATTCCAACGCGCGCTCTCTATAGATGGCATCTAAGGTCAAGCTACTTGCAGTGAATTGTTTAGATGGCGTGCTAGGGAATGCTCTTCCACGAACCATGTTTGCTGCTGTCAATGCTTCGCCCGCATTTCCGTTGGTTGCCCCACGAAGAATAGCCTCGGCTTTCATCAGGTAAACATCTGCCAAACGCATCACCACCACATCATTTCCAGCATTATTGTTCAACTGGTTTTTGTCTGGGTAGTATTTGATACAACGTGCTCCAGCCAAACGACCGCCATCATTTGCACCACCAATATCGAAATCTGATCCTGGTAATAAGTTAAAGCCGTAAGGGTCGATCACAATGTTGACATTGTCATAGACCAAAGGTTGGCCTGTGGAAGTATATTGTTGGCCGTATAACCATTGTTGCTTCCGGATATCATCGTTTTCAAAATAGTCGAAATAGGCAGGCTGTGTACTCCAGCCATTCCAAGGGTTGGTACTCAACTCGAAGGTTTGGCGGTGGGCATAGTGTAATACACGCAAGAAAAGGGTATTACCGCCTGCGCGGGTCGCATCAAATGGAATGGAGAATATAGGTTCTGTACTGGAAGAACCGTTATCTGGCTTAAATTGAGCCAAAAAATCGGCCTCTAAGCTGTATTTTCCTGAGTTGATTACCGCATTGGAATGCTCCACAACTTTATTCCATTGGGCAGTCCCCGCATAAACCTGTGCATTCAAATATACCTTTGCCAATAAAGCATGGGCAAACCATTTCGTCGGTCTGGCATAGGTAGCCTCCGATTTTTCCTCATTCAGATTCGCCAAGTTCTCTTCCAATTCCTTTACGATGAAATCATAGATTTCTGCACGGGGTTTGGTACTAGGCAATTCTGTACCCGTATCAAAGGAAGTAACCAAAGGTAGATTTCCATAGGCGTCCATCATCAGGTAATAATACCAGGCACGCATCACTTTGATCTCAGCCAAAGTTTGGGCTTTGGTATCGGAATCCGGTGCATTTTCCAGGATACTCAATACCCGGTTACAGGTACCGATGGCATTGAAACCCCAATCCCAGGTATTGCTCACCACCTCATGGGAAGACGACCAGGTATGGAAATGCATATCGCGCCATTTTCCACCATCAAACCAGTCACCACCACGGGTTGGCACCACCACTTCGTCTGCTCCTCCCGTTTGTAAACTGAAATAATTGTCGAAATATCCTCTGGCAGAGGTATAAACAGGTCCCGTAACGGCCACAAATTGTTCAGGCGTTTTCGGGAAAGTATCTTCGGTATAGGCCGAGTACATCTTGTCATCAAATTTGGTACAAGATTGACCCGCCAAGGTTAGCCCTAGGGCTACCATTAAATAGAGTTTGCTATAATTTCTTTTCATGACTTACAGATTAAAAGGTGAAGTTTACTCCCATAGAGAATGATCTAGTTTTTGGATAATAATTTCTATTATCAATACCTGGTGCCAAACCACCTAAGCCTACTTCTGGATCTACTCCACTATAATTCGTAATCGTAAATAAATTCTGTGCTGTTAGATAAACACGTGCATTTTTGAGATGACGTAAGTTTCCTGTTTTGAAGGTATAACCTAAAGTTGCATTGTCAAGACGTAGGAAAGACCCATCTTCCAAGAACCTGCTAGAAGCAATCAATGGTGTTTCAAAGATTCCTTCTTCTACAGCATCTTTGGAAATATTGGTCACATTTGCCTGTTGTAATCTGGAAAGATCTGCACGTGTAGCATTAAAGATCTGGTTACCATACATGCCTCTTAGGAAGAAGTTGAAATCCCAGTTTTTGAATTGGAAGTTGTTATTCCATCCGTATGTGAATTTTGGTAAAGCCTGTCCCATGACCATATAGTCATCCGGTGCGGAGATCTGATCTTGGGTCACCAGCTCACCATTAGGTTTTTGGTAAATTGTTTTTTGGGTTGCTTCATCATAACCTATATAATTGGCAACATAGAAAGTTCCCAAAGCATGTCCAGGCAATACGATAGATGCTGTTTGACCCGTCCATCCTTCCAATCCGATACCACCTTCAAAGCGTTGTGATACCCCGATGTTCTCGATATTGGAAGCTAAACTTCCCACCTTATTGATGTTACGGGCAAAATTTACGGAGGTATTGTAAGAGAAGTTCTCGTTGCGATATACTACTGCATTCAACACCACCTCTACCCCTTTATTGGTCATGGATGCACCATTTGCCAATAATCTATTATATTGGTAAGGAGGCGAAGGAACATCATATTCGTATAAGAGGTCTTTGGTTTCCTTGTTGTAATATTCAATGGAACCAGAGAATCTTCCTTTTAGCAATTCAAAATCGATTCCTGCGTTAAACATGGAAGTGCTTTCCCATTTCAGGTCAGGGTTTTCATTTTGGTTTACGCCGTAGGCATTCACCCATTCACCGTTGTAATAGAATTGGCCATCACGAGGACCGAAAATGATGATCTGGCGGTAAGGATCGATGTTTTGGTTACCCGAAACACCATAACCTGCCTTCAATTTCAAATCGGAAAAGATCGTTTGGTCTTTCATGAACGCCTCTTCGCTGATTCGCCAAGCTCCAGAAACGGAACCAAAGGTTGCCCAACGGTTGTTCGCACCAAATTTTGAAGATCCATCACGTCGAACGGCTGCACTTAAGATATATTTATCAGCAAAAGTATAACCCACACGACCGTAGTAGGAAATCAATAAGGATTCCAGAATGTATGGATAATCTTGGAAAGGATTATATCCATTTGGCAAAGTACCTAGGTTCAGGTTGTTTGCTCCTAAGTCATCCGAAAGGAAACCGGTTGAACGTGCTATTACACCATCATTGTTTTTGGTTTTTTGGTAAGAATAACCCACCATCGCATCAAAAGCATGCTGATCTTTCGTAAGGTTATAGTTCAGATAACTCTCTAAGATCTGATCGATGTTTTTCAGGTTCGTGCGTTGTGCAAAACCTTGTCCCAATGCATTGGAATCAAAATCCGTACGGTGCATATAGTACTTGCGATCATATTGATTTTGTTGGTAGGAAAGCACATTGGTCCAAGTCAACCCTTTGTATAAAGTTAAATCAGCTTTTAAGCTTGCCAATAAGGTATTATTGTTTCTGTTCTCATCGCGTTGGTTCAACATCGCTACAGGATTCATGTAGCCTGTTCTTCCCGGCACTTGGAAATAACCTCCATAAGGTGCATAAGTAGGATCATCACTCATGATCGGAGAAGTCGGCACAAAGCGAGCTGCACCATTGAATATTCCATAGTCAACATGGTTGGATCTATTCAAGCTGTTGGCTAAGTTCAAAGCCAATTTCAAGCGGTCATCAAAGGCATTCTGATCCAGACCAACCCTTGCTACAATACGCTCAAGATCATTTCTTTTCACAATACCTTGATTGCTGAAATAATTGATGGATGCATTATAACGTGTTCCTTCAGAACCGCCGGTCATGGACAGGTTGTGGTTATGTGAAAATCCAGTTCTGGTGATGGCTTCTTGCCAATCGGTGGTGTGCCCAGCTTCCGATGGGGAAACAGCCAAACCATGCTCTTCTACAAAGGCCGCATGTTCAGCAGCGCTCAGGACATTTACTTGGTTGGCGATTCTTTCGGTTGCGGCGTATCCACTATAACTTAAAACTGGGGTTCCGGCCTTACCTCTTTTTGTGGTCACGAAGATAACCCCATTTGCTGCGCGGGAACCGTAGATAGCGGTGGATGAAGCGTCTTTCATCACATCCATGGAAACGATGTCATCGGGTGCTACCAATTCAATATTGGCACCCACTACCCCATCGATCACATATAAAGGAGATGAACTTGCTGTTAAGGAAGAAGGTCCACGAAGTTGTACCGTAGCTCCCGCCGTTGGATCACCACCCGAACGGTTTACGGTTAGACCCGCTACTTTACCCGCCAATAATTGATCTGGCGAGCTAACCACCCCTTTATTGAAATCCTTTGGACCTACACTGGCTACCGATCCGGAAATCTGTTTCTTTCTCGCTACACCATAACCAATCACCACGATCTCATCTAGATCGCTAGCCGTATTTTCGATCACGATGTCCAGCACGTTTTCTCCAGCTTTGATCGCGATTGCTTTTGAAGCTGTTTTATAGCCCATGGCGGTTACCGTAATGGTCTGGTTTCCTACGGCAATGTTCTGAAAACTGTAGGCTCCTTCAGGACCTGAAGCTGTTGCCGCTTGAGTTCCCTGAACCTGGACTGTAGCACCTAAAACTGCCTGTCCTTCCGAGTCGGTGATACGTCCGGTCAAACTTGCAGTCTGGGCAAATACAGACATGCTCATCAACATCAGTAATCCGATGCTTAAAATGGCACGAGTAAATAATTTGCTCATAATTGTGTGTTTTGTTGTTTAGTAATTTAGTTTGTTATTGCTCAATACAAAGTACTCCCCAGGAGCCAGTTGTATTCCACTTTGTGTTGTTAAGGTTTTGCTTTGGTTATTTAAATTGTCGTGCCAAGTACCCGCCATGGCAGCACTGATGTTAAGTTGCTGTTGCACTACATCAAAATTGCCGATGATCAGGACCTTCTGTCCAGCACTTTCCAATAGGTAATATTTCACGGCAGCATTCAAGGAAGATGCCTGCAAAGTCGCGTTTCGGAAAATAGAATTTGCCTTTTTCAAACGGATCATTTTCGCATAGTTCTTGAAGAGCTTGGTCCGGATCGGATCGTTGAAATATTCCCATTTGATTGGCTTCTCTCCTGTCCTTCCATTTTGATCAATGGAGATTTCATAACCCAATTCCCCGAATTGCCAGATCATTTTTGGTCCTGGTGCAAACAGTAGGAAGCTTGCTGCCATGCTATTTCGATCAATAGCGGTAGGCAATTGCTTGATGGAATAACTTCCGGAGGTGTTGCCATACTGCAGGTTTTTGAACATGATCCGTTCTTCGTCATGGGATTCCATGTAACTGATGAGGTTTGGATTAGAAAAGCCTCTATTCTGTGCAAATAAGCGGGAGAGATCGGATTTATTATCGCTGTTATAGCCCATGGTGGCCTCATTGAATGCCTGGTTCAGGTTATTCCAGAGGAACATCTCAGCTTCTGCCAATTCTTTCTCTTCTCGGTCATCCGCGAAGTGTTCCAGGATCACATAAGCAGTAGGATCTATGGTCTTGATGTAACTGTTGTACATCTTCCACAATTGAACCCGGCTAGCATCATAGGCGGACCATGCCCCGACCGCTGATTCTGAAGTGCCGGAGTTCTTTTGTGTAAACCCTTTTGATAAATCAAAACGGAACCCATCCACCTTATATTCACTTAACCAATATTTTAAAACGTCTTTTACAAAAGTCTGGCTGAGATTGCTCTCATGGTTCATATCATAACCTACATTAAAAGGATGCATCGCGATTGGATTGAACCAAGGATTGGAAGCCGTTGGGGCTCCATTCTCAAAGTATAATTGCACCATGGGCGATTGTCCAAAGGCATGGTTCAAGACCACATCCAAAATCACGGCCATCCCCTTCTGGTGGCAGGCATCAACAAATGCTTTCAACTCATCCTGCGTTCCATAATATTTGTCCAGAGCCAAATGGAAGGATGGGTTATAACCCCAGGTGGAATTCCCTTCTGACTCTTGGATAGGCATCAATTCTATGGCATTAACTCCTAATTTTTCAAAATAGCTGATAGAATCCTTCAATGTTGTATAATCATGGCTTTGGACAAAATCCCTGACCAAAGTTTCATAGATCACCAGATCGTATGGATTGGGTTTGTTGAATTGGCTGATCTTCCAGTTGTAGGAGGATGCCTTTAAATTCAACACAGATACTATACCCTGAGCTTGCGCAGGATAATTAGGCAAACTTGACCTATAGGAAGATTTAATTCCAGCATCATGGGCAGGATCTAAAACCAAATGGCTATACGGGTCAGCAATCCGAAGCTTGCCATCTACCATAAATTGATAAGTATAATCCTGGTTCAGATTAAGGTCGGTCAACCTGATCCAAAAAGTCTTCCCATCTGGGGTTTTATTTAATACATATTTTTCAGAAGCCTGATATTGATTGAAATCACCCAACAAAAAAACCGATTGTTTCTGTGGAGCGCTCAGTGCAAAGGTGACCGTATTGTTGCTTCTATCGATGCTTACCCCATTTGGATTTACACCAGCTGGCAATTCTGCCACATTGGACGATCCGGTAACAAATACTTCAAGATTCTGAGTGCTTTGCTGTCCATTAGCTTCAATCTTAGCCAAGAAATTATGTAAACCTACCTTGGTTAATTTATGGCTAGCTTTCAAGGTTTTACTGTTTTCTTCAACCCCGATCTGAACACCGTCCAAACTCAGGCTGATTTTCCCGGATTGGTTAGCCATGATCTCAAAACTAACTTCTTCTTGAACAGCATAACTTTCCTGCTCCGTTTTTAGCAGGTAGGTAGGTTGGGTAACAGGTTTATTGAATCGGATGGCTAATCCTTCCTTCTTTGCTATTGGAATATATAGATCTGAACCATCTTTATTTCGACCTACTTTAGTGCCTGTTCCATTTCTTACCAATAAGGCTAAGTACTTGACATCATTTCCATTGGAAAGTTTATAGAGAACACTTGGATTTAATGTAAAAGCATATTTACCATCATTTCTTTTGGTCATTTTGAAGGAAGCATCATTGCTCGTCCAGGAGCTGATTACATTTTTCCAATCCTGCGCACCAGCACTGGCGGCTGTGATCAGACCCATATGCAGGTATAAATCTCCGTTTTCGCCTTTTAATTCTGCATTCCCTTTGGAAGGATCAAATAGCAAAGTAGCTTGATCATTCCAATAGAGAAAGCCTTGCTCTACCGACAATAAACCCTCTGTACTTACTGCTATAGGATCGGGTTCATCGGTTGGCACGGCCTTCTTACAGGCCATAAAGCTCCATAAACTATTAGCGATTAAAAGAAATATGATTAACTTTCTCATTTGCTTACGATTTGGCATCCTTGGGAACGTTCCCAGAATGTGTGCAAAAAAATCATGGATACTTCAGCTAACAGGAAAACCAAAACAAGATGTTGGTGTTCAAGCCTAAAAATAAGATGATTTTAATATTTAATCTTTGCTACGACAATTGATGGATTGCAGTAGGTTTATAATTTTAATTGATTTCAATGTTTAGTTGGGAATGTTCCCGAAACTAATCGAAGATAAGAGGATATTTTTTATTAAGCAAGAAATTTATGATATTTTTTTACTGGAATCTTGATAAATGAGACTGGAATCCAGGATGATAGTTTGCTGTTCCTCTAATTTTACCGGTTTAGCAAGGGATTCAAATAAATAGGTAGCCGCCACTTTTCCCATTTCAAATGCAGGTTGTTTTACCACGGAAAGTGAAGGGTTCAACAGATCGGTAATATCCAAACAAGAGAAACAGATCAACTTCAAATCTTCAGGCACTGCAATTCCTTCCTCTTTCGCCACACGTAAGGTGGAAATGGCTAGACGCTCTACCGAGGCAAGGATGCCATCCGGTTTTGCATCTCTCAACAATTCACGGATATCTTCCGTATTCAGTTCCGCTTGGTTCACAGTATCCAATACCAATTGATCATCTACAGGAATCTTGTATTTTTTTAAGGCCCTTTTGTAACCATCCATGCGGACTTTACCTATGGAAATATTGGGATTGATGACCAAATAGGCAATTCGTTTACAACCATTTTTTATCAGATGTTCGGTTGCTAGGAAACTGGCCTCTTCATCATTACCCGTCACATAGACGGTATTGATATCATCATAATTTCGATCAAAGAAGACAATGGGAATATTATTATCCTTCAACAGGTTCAAATGGCTATGATCATTGCCTTCGCCCGAAGCCGACATCAGAATACCATCTACCCTACCATTGGAAAGGGAACGGATAATGGATGCTTCGTTCTGAACCTGATGGTCTGTCACATAAATCAAGGTATGATATCCTTTGGATCGTGTTACCAATTCTATTCCTTTGATCGCCTGACTGAAGAATTTATTTCCAAATTCAGGAATGATAATCGCAATTGTTTGGCTCTTGCTAACCCGCAAGTTACTGGCATGAAGATTAGGTGAGAACCCAATTTCTTCAGCCATTGCCAAGATACGTGCCTTTGTTTCCGGGTTGATGTCGTTACTATTCCGAAAAGCACGGGATACCGTAGACTTTGAAAGTCCAAGTTTTGCGGCCAGATCGATAATAGTTAATTGAGACATATAATGTATATGGTTGCGGCTCAAAGATATGGCAATTATCCTAATTTAAAAATAAAAGGCTTGCCAATATTCGGCAAGCCTTTAACTGATTGAAAAAATCTTGTTTATTTAAACCCTTATTAACCTTCTTTTAAGATCGAATTTACCTTATCAAACTCCTCCTGTACCTCTTTCGATGCTGGTTTGGTTATTAACGAAACAAGCACAATAGTCAAAAATCCCAATAAAAATCCAGGGATGATTTCATATACCGCTTTATAATCATGAGGAACATAAACCCAGATCAATACGGTCGCTGCGCCAACCAACATGCCCAAAAGACCTGCTATGGCGGTTGTTCTTTTCCACACCAACGATAAAATAATGATCGGACCAAATGCAGCACCGAAACCTGCCCAGGCATTACCTACCAGATTAAGGATACTATCTTTAGGTGTCAGCGACAAAAGAATAGCGATGACAGCAACAATCAATACCGAAATCCTACTCACCAAAAGCATATTCTTTGCCGAAGCCTGTTTATTGAAAAAAGTCTTATAAATATCCTCGGTCATGGAACTGGAAGTCACCAAAAGTTGGGAAGAAATCGTACTCATAACGGCGGCCAAGATGGCGGACAATAAAAATCCTCCGATCAATGGATGGAACAATACACGGGAAAGATGGATAAAGATAGTTTCTGACGCTTCCTTCGAGCCATCAAACTTGGTCATGGTAGCTTGGTCGAACTGTTGGAGATAGGCAATACCGAAAAGACCAACCAACATGGCGCCCCCAACGGTAAATATCATCCAGGTGATCCCAATTCTTCTGGCCTTCGGAATATCCTTCACACTGTCAATCGCCATAAAACGAACCAAAATATGTGGTTGTCCAAAATAGCCCAAACCCCAAGCCAATAGCGAAACAATGGAGACCGTAGTGGTTCCTTTAAACAGATCGAGGTAATTGCTGTTCTTGTTTTCGATGATATCCATGGTCGTTCCTAACCCTCCCAACTGGGAGATTAATACGATGGGAAGAATCACCAAAGCCAACACCATGATCGTCCCTTGCACAAAATCTGTTAGACTCACTGCCAGGAAACCTCCTAAGAAGGTATAGAGCACTACCACCGACGCAGTGAGGAACAAACCGGTATAGTAGTCCATATTAAAGGCCGATTCAAACAATCGTCCACCAGAAACCATACCCGCTGAGGTATATAAGGTAAAGAATACCAAGATCAGGATGGATGAAACCAACTTCAGCAGCTGGGTCTTATCCTGGAAACGGTTTTCAAAGAATACCGGAAGGGTAATGGCGTTTTTAGCTACTTCGGTATAGACCCTTATTCGAGGCGCTACGATCACATAATTGAAGAATGCTCCAATGGTAAGACCAATAGCGATCCATGCTGCGGATAGTCCAGAAAGGTACATCGCACCGGGCAATCCCATCAAAAGCCAACCGCTCATATCCGCTGCACCAGCAGATAAGGCAGTAACTGCCGCCCCCATTTTTCTACCCCCGATCAGAAATTCTTCCGAATTGGATGTGGATTTCTTCCAGGAATAAAATCCGATCGAGACCATTAACAGCATGTAAATGGTGATGGAAATAAGTTCGTATATATTCATATGGTTAATTGAAAAGATAAAGATGCTATAATTTTGGAAGAATTTCCATGGTTTTTAAATGATTATCCAATATAATTTTTGCCTCAGGCATCTTTGACGACCATTCTTTTAAGGTCTTTAAGGCGTCCATCTGATAAGGATAGAAATCCAAGGCTTTTTGGATCTGAAGGAAAGCGGCTTCGCTACCCCCTTTTTTCATGGAGAAAAGCGCCTTAGTCAATTCTTCAGATGCATAATATAGGGAAGAATGCTCTCCCTCCATTTTGTTGAAGAAAGCCTCTGCTTCCGCTATCCTATTCTGCGCTATTAACAGCCTAGTGATTTTCAGGTTATTTACGGGCGAAGTTCTGGAAGGATCACCGTCCCTCACCATCAATTTTGCTAAGAAATCCGACAGGGATTTAAGATCTCCTTTCTGCGCATAGGCTTCCGCATACAGCAATTCAAAATCAGCTCGGCCAGCTTGTGTTGCTTGTAAGGTCGGGTAGATCTTATCCAGATTCTCCAAAGCTTTATCAGCTTCCTGATTGGCCAATAAAGCTTCCAGGTATTGCATCCGGATGCCATAATTCTGTGGTTTCTGCGCAGAGATGTGCGCTAAAGTCTTAAGCTGTTCTTTATCGCCTAATAGTGCCCGCTGCCAAGCAGCAAAGATTTTTGCCTCGTCTTTCCTGTCCCTCAGGTAGGTTGAAATCTCTGATCCTTTTTTGATATATTCATCCGCCGTTTCAAGGGCTTCAACTAACCTTCCCCGATAGAAATAAAAATTACGGAGCGTGGCAGAGATCC
Source organism: Sphingobacterium tenebrionis (assembly GCF_037126265.1). NCBI lineage: Bacteria > Pseudomonadati > Bacteroidota > Sphingobacteriia > Sphingobacteriales > Sphingobacteriaceae > Sphingobacterium > Sphingobacterium tenebrionis. Next base: position 4,005 of record NZ_JAYLLN010000031.1, on the reverse strand, counting down.
TTGCCTGTTCCATATAATCCGTTTCCAGTTCATAGGCTTTTTGGTATAATCTCGCCAGGCCATCGACGTTTCCAGGATCCTTTGCCCCCAATAATCGCGCTTCTGCTAAATAGATTGGCGCATAATCAGCATCCAATGCTTTTGCTTGGTTCAATTTTTGGTTTGCCTCTTCAAATTTCTTTTGGGAGGTAAGGAATTCCGCATGGGCAAGGATTGCCGGAAGATAGGTCGCATCATATTGTAAGGCCGTATCGATCAATCTAATCGCCTCATCCAAGTCATTCCTGCTGCTATAATTTGCCAGATTCAAATAAACCTGAGACCAATTGGAAGCCATCGCTTTGTGATCCCCTGCCAGGTATGCCTTTTCTTTTTTGATCAGTTGATCAAGGAAGGCATACATTTCCGGATCCTTTGTCTGCAGGTCGGCCAAGGTATTCATGGATTTAAAATCCAAGGGATGCACTTTCACTTTTTCAAAGTAAGCCGGATAGGTCTGTGCAAAATACTCCGATTCATTGTTCTGTGAATAGTAGTCCAAGGTCCTACCGTTTTCCATCGCGCTGTAATAGAGCGATTTTATCTTTCTATTCTGCTCGTCGGTAAGTACCATGCCGTGGAACAGGTGTACATATTCATGCAGCAATACATTTCGTTCCTCAAAAGCACCACGTTCCACATATTCAATGGCTGCAGCACCTGAACCCACGCCTCTGATATCCATCCATTGCCTATTGTCAAACGTAGTATTGAACCTGAAATAAGGTGCTTTCATGGCAATGGCCAAATCAATGTGCAATGGTGGAATCACAAATAAGCGGTGCTGTTTGACGAGGAATGGAAAGTAAACCGTTGATGTATATAACTGGTTCCAGGCCATTCCTTTTGCTACATTTCCAGGATAATAAGCCACATCGGGAAAGACTTCCAGGAAATCTTCCATGTTATCAATCTTCGGATTCCGGAGGGATTGCATGATGCGATCATATGTCTTCAAGTATGGGATCCGTTTGGATTTAATGACAGCCGCTAATCCATTATGCGCCGGCCCATAATGTTTTTTCTTTTGTAGGATTTCGATAAATAGATTCTCCGAATTCCTTAACCTTTCTAATCGATCTAATGCATCAAAATCGCTGTATAGGAGCGATGCTTTATGCATAGCCGGTAATACAGAGTTTGGATATTTTGTACTAATCCGATCGATGACCTGATAGGATTCATTGATTTTATTGGCCGTGAACAGACTATCCGCCTGATTAAGATCTTGTCTAATTTCCTTTTCCTGTTTATCCAGGTAATCGGCGTAAGTCAGGTTGGTATGTCCATTTCCGAGATGCCAATGCGATTGGAAATGCAATGGGTTCAATTTTAGGGCGATTTCCCATTGTCCAACCATGGCATCCAGTTGGGTGGCGTCAATTCGTCTCCAAATGGCATATCCACAATAGAATCTAGCATCGGCATGGAACGGATCCAACTTCAAGCCTTTAACCAACACTTCCTCTGCTTCTTTAGGTTTCTGGTCCCAGAAAAATACATCCGCCTTTAGGAAATAACCTGCTGCCTGATCGGGGAAATGCTTGATCAGATCGTTAGCAAGTTGCAATGCTTCCGGATATTTCTTCTGTAGCATCAGCGCCCTTCCCAATACCATGGCATAATCCAGGTCATTGGCTGTTTGCGGCAGAATAGCTTTCATCAGTTGCTCTGCCTCCTCCAATTGCCAAGCTTCGATCAAGAGGATCGCTTTCCATTTCTGGATTTTTAGATGGCTGGATTCCTTCTGGTTCAATTCGCTCAAAAGTTCTTCGACCATCTTGAATTCATTGTTCAGCCAATTATATTTTGCTTGAACATCGATTTTATCGACCCTGGATAGATTCTTAATCGTGGGTAATTTCGTGTTTACATAAGTCCAATCGCCAAGGTCAAGTAGGCGGTTCATTACCTTCGCCGGATCGGATTTCCGATCTTCCAACGATTTGCGCTGCTGAGTGATCTCTTTTTCCAGCTTGGTTTGGATCTGTTGTAGATCGTCCAATAGGTCCTGCGCATTTAGGGTCAGGACAGATGATACAGCAAGAAAAAGAAGAAAAAAGTATTTTTTCATTTAATATTTCGCTGCTTGATCGGGTTTCGGAGTAGATAATTTGATGAACTGTCGGATGTCCTCATTGGCCTTGATCAGGTCTTCTTTTCGCAGGTACATCATATGTCCACTGCGGTACCCTTTGAAGCTCATTCTTGGAGCCAGTTTACCCGATGGATCCATCTGCCACATATTATATTTTGCATTGAAATAATCACATGCCCCATCGTAATAACCAGACTGAACCATAACATGTAGGAATGGATTGGCAGCCATGGCCTGTCTTAAGTTGTACCCAGTATTATCATTGCTGTTGTCCCAAGGATGAACATTGCCGAACATATTGTATTTCACATCCGATTTATACTTCAGTTCATTGGCATAATAGTAGTTAATGGCTGGAGTAAAGGAATGCAACCAGGAAGTCAGTTCCGCATTAAAATCGGGGCGTTCTCCGCCATCGCGCATGTCGATTCCCAAATAGCGGGAATCCAGACGACCGATGGTCATACCTTGATCCCTCAACAGTTCTTTCCAATACAGATTGGTGGAGATATCCATGTTGTTCTGGGCAATGACCGTTTCCGACAATCCGGAATACCTGGCCATCTTTTTAATGATGGCTGCTTTACTGTTGGCATCTAAGCTAGAGCCTTTTGCTATAGCCGGTAACAATTCATCCATGGTGAACTGCTCCACCTCGGGCAGCATCGCTTCCAATTCCTTGCTCTGCAGATCGGAAGGTAATTTTTTATGGAACCAGGCTGCTGCTGCATAATAGGGCCAACGTAAGGCTTTTTCCAAGGCACCATCCCTTTTGATTCCCAATTCTGTTGGAGATACCAAGATCACACCATTGAGGTACATCCATTGGTTGTTCTGAAGTTCATGGGCAAGTCCGGATACGCGGGTGGTACCATAACTCTCCCCGATCAAATACTTCGGAGAGGCCCATCTATTGTTCCTTGTCACAAAGGTATTCAACCATTCTGCTAGATATCGGATGTCGGCATTAATACCAAAGAATAATGATCGATCTGCCTTTTCATCCAGTATTCTGGAGAAACCGGTATTTACCGGATCGATGAATACGATGTCCGCTACATCGAGAATAGTATAAGGATTTTCCTTGACGCCATAGGGCTGTAAGGGATATCCTTCATCATCAATATTCAATAACCGTGGACCGGTATAGGCCAAGTGCATCCATACGGAGCCAGAACCTGGACCACCATTGAAGGAAATTACCAAGGGTCTTTTATTGCGATCCTGAATATCATCGCGGTAGTAATAGGTATAGTGAACAGTTGCCAAGACCTTTCCAGCATTATCCCAAACGGGTTGGGTGCCTGCTTTGGCTGTATAGGAAAATTTTTGTCCATTAGCGGTGATCTGGTGTTTGGTAGTTACCGCGGAATCAGCTAAGGGAATACGTTGGGCATGTGTTATGGAGATAAAGCATACTGCCAACATGGAAAAGAAAAGGTGTTTCATTTTATTTAGTAATTAGTAATCAGTATTTAGTAATTAGTATTTAGTAATTAGTATTTAGTAGTTAGACCTATGGCGCCCTCCGTCATTGCGAGGAGGTACGAGGAAGCAATCTTTGGATATGCGGCGCCCTTTGTAATGCTGTGATCGAATCTTTGTCATCCTGAGCGCAGTCGAAGGATCTGTACGGGTGCCACATGTAGATGCTTCGACTACGCTCAGCATGACATGCGGGAAGATTGCTTCGTTCCTCGCAATGACGCGTGGCGGTTTTCAAAGCCCTCCGAATATACGAAAAAACGCATAAAAACAGAAAGAGGCTGTCTAAAAAGGTCTCTTAAAAGAGAACCCCGTCATTAAAAAATGGCGGGGTTTTTCTGTTTTTTGTCCTCAAGATTTTGTATCTTAAGGTGCAACCAAAA
>NZ_JAYLLN010000030.1:0-51884 GCF_037126265.1 Sphingobacterium tenebrionis | reverse complement strand
TCCTGATATCCGTTAAAGCCTACTTTAAGATACGAAAAAAGGAGCAGAAAACTGTTGTTTTCCACTCCTTTTTTTAGCCCATTCTAAAAGGGGACTTTTTCAGTGCCCTCCGATATTGTTAAGGCTTTTTTCATGAAGGGAATTCGAGGTTAATTATTCAAATGAACAATTGTTCTTTGAACTGATCGGAATTTAAACTGCTTTAGCAAAGCTTTCGTAATGGCATATAATAAACCCCAAAAACCCTATTCTTTAATATTATCTATGATTTCATTAATCGATAACCATGAATGTTGCAATATCCTCGCGGATATGCACCGGTAGCATCATAAAGATTTCCTTTTTCAGGATGAGGTTCTCTTGACGTGAATCAGCTGGATTTTCTTCAATGCTTACGATTGATTCAAACCCTTCGTTCAACCATCTACCCTCTCCTATTAAGTAATCGTTGTATTTAGCATTTAAGGCTTTTAACGCGCCTAGGATTTCGTTCGAATTTGATGTATAACTATTAACCATATTATTCTGTTTCACTATTACATTTAACGCCAAAGTTCGATTATTGTTATAATCAAGATGTTAATTTATTATTATAGTATTGGTAATTATGGCAAAAAAAGGTTTAAGTTAGGTCGAGTTGACCAATTCTTTATTTAAATAATCAAACAACTAAGGACTATTAATCCATTAATATACTATAAACGAAACAGTTGAGCTAAATCTTCTCTTATTGCTGCTGGAAGCATATTGAATACTTCCATTTTTATTCGAATAACTTGCTTGTCATTATCTTTGGGATCTTGGTTTATAGAAACAATGGATTTGAATCCTCCGATGAGCCACCTTCCATCTCTGCGTAAATAGTCTTGATATTTAATATCAAAGATTTCCAACTCCTCTAGTAACGAGTCGGTTTTATTAGAAAAATTTGTTAACATATTGGTTTTTAGTGAATAAAATTTTACAATTATACAATATTTATTAGGCTAGAAAAACATTCCTCAAAAAAAATATTTTTTTATTTATTTAAGTTAAATGATTTCTTAACGCGTTGTTTAAAAAAATAGCAAAAGATTAAGTTTATCGCTCAAAAACTACATTTTTTATATTCATGACAATCAGATGAAAAAGAATCTTTTAACTTGCGCCTCGCATTTATGAAAAGAACATTAAAAAGAATCATGTATATCCTTTTGGCCATCATCGTTATCATCGTTATTGCTGTCTTCCTATTGGGCAGATCGGCGCCAATCGGAACCCTCGCCACAGGCGAGCGTTTGGAGAAAATGTCCTCGAACCCTAATTTTAAAAATGGGGTATATGAAAACCTGGAAGTAACGCCAGCTATAAAAGAAGGTGTTTCTTCCTTCGAGATGCTGCGTTCCTTTTTCTTCGGAAAAGACAAAAGAAACGTACCTAGTAAGCCATTGCCATCGATCAAGACCGACTTCAAGAATCTGGACATCAACGAGAACTTGTTGGTTTGGTTTGGGCATTCCTCTTACTTATTGCAATTGGATGGAAAAAGGATCTTGGTGGATCCGGTATTCAGTAAATATGCCTCTCCTGTTCCGTTTGGAATCAAGGCATTTCAGATGACCTATAATTATACGGCTGCTGATATGCCCGATATCGATATATTGGTCGTCACCCATGACCATTTTGACCACCTGGATTATTCCACTTTTGAGGAAATAAAAGGCAGAACCAAACAGATTGTAACGAGTCTTGGCGTGGGTGCCCATTTTGAAAAATGGGGCTATCCCTCGGATAAAATTCATGAGCTGTATTGGGGTGAAAGTTTCCAAGTAGACTCCTTAAAGTTTACGGCAGCTCCTGCCAGGCATTTTGCTGGCCGTTGGTTCAAGCGAAACACCAGCCTTTGGTCGGCCTTTGTTCTGCAAAGCCAAACCTACAAACTATTATTGGGTGGAGATAGTGGATATGGAAAGCATTTCAAAACCATTGGTGAGGAACATGGTCCATTTGATCTGGTTCTTCTTGAGAATGGACAGTACAATGAATATTGGAAATACATCCATATGATGCCGGAGGAGGTGATACAAGCAGCGGAAGATCTTCGGGCAAAAGATTTGATTCCAGTACACTCAGGGAAATTCCCATTAGCAAACCATGCCTGGGACGAACCGTTGATTAGGGTTACGAATGAAGCTAAACGAAAGAATAGACCGATATGGACACCACAGATTGGGCAGGTGGTATATCTAGGTAAAGCGAACCAATTTTCAGAATGGTGGAATAATATTGATTGAGGTTGAAAAAAATCAACCTCATTTTTTATTCTTTCTTTTTGAGAAGCATCCCATGGTCAAAACGAAGATTGTTCTTGTCAACAAATTTAACCTTTCCATTTTCGTCGATAATATCGCCGAATCCTTCTATTAAACCACTTGGAACAATCCCAAAAACTTTTTCCCAAGTTGATTCCATTCCTTCCGACATGAATCGGTATTCACCCACGATTAGGGAGTCCTTGATAACCCCTTTGAACGTCCCTACATTCTTATCCTTTTCAAATAAAGAATAAGTAAGGTCGCCTACCAAGGAATCCTTTTCTAAGGCTAAAGCCAAACGAATGGTATCCCTCTTTTCTTGATATTCGTAGGTACCAACAAAGTCTTCGAGATTGTGTTCTTGATTTTTTGGAGAATGGACTATCTCCTGTTTTTGATTTGAATTGGAATTACACGCACTCAAACCAGCTATTGTCAATGCTATAGCCAAAGCATTGCTCATTCTTTTCATCTTCTTGTGTTTCCTTCTATTAAATAAACCTTTTTAGCTTAGTAATGTTTTGGTAAAATCTATAAACTTGTGTATGCTGGGTTAAAATTAGGATAATTTTTGTTGTAACTTTACTTTTATGAATATTTTAAATCAATCATTTGATACCCCCCACGATACCGCTCCTTTTTCTAAAATCAATATAACGGATTACGTTCCTGCCTTTGATGCTGCGATTGCAGAAACCCGTCAAGAAATCGATGCTATTGTGCAATTGAAGGAGGAACCTAACTTCGAAAATACGATTGCTGCACTTTCTTTTTCTGGAATGCAGCTGGATCGGATCTCCAATATATTCTTCAATCTACATTCAGCAGAAACCAATGATGAGTTGGACAAGATTGCCAATGAAGTGGCGCCCAAATTGGCTGAACTCGGAAACGACATTACGTTAAACTTTCCCTTGTTCGAAAAGATTAAACAGGTTTATGATAAAATGGATTCATTGGACCTAACGGAAGAACAAAAAACTTTGTTGACCAAAAATTACAGGGATTTTGTCCGAAACGGGGCATTATTACCAGAAGATAAAAAACAGACATTAAGGGATATTGATTCGGAATTATCTGTGCTCAAATTAAAATTTGGGGAACATGTTCTTGCGGATAATAATGCCTTCCAGATGTTGATCACAAACCCGGACGAACTAGAAGGTTTGCCGGAAGGTACCATAGAAGCTGCCAAAGAAATGGCAACAGAAGCTTGCCTAGAGGGTTGGCTATTCACGTTGGATTATCCGAGTTATATCCCTTTTGTAACTTATGCAAAAAATAGGGAGCGGAGGAAGGAAATCACGTTGGCAGCAGGTAAAAAGGCATATCAGCAAAATGATAACAATAATGAGGAGATCGTCCTAAAAATTGTCAATCTACGGCATCAAAGAGCCCAACTATTGGGGTATGCATCGCATGCACATTTTGTGCTAGAAGAACGAATGGGCCAGGATCCAGCACAGGTCACGAAATTTTTGAACGATCTTTTAGCAAAGGGTAAACCCGCTGCTGAAAAAGAATTTAAGGAATTGAGTGAATTTGCCAAAGAGTTGGATGGTCTTGAAAACCTGGAAAAATGGGATGGCAGCTATTATACCGAAAAATTAAAACAACAACGTTTTAACCTGGAAGATGAAAAGCTAAAACCCTATTTCCAATTGGAGAAGGTGTTGGCTGGTGCCTTTGAGATTGCACATCGCCTTTATGGATTGAATTTTAATGAGGTCCATAACATCGATAAATACCATCCGGATGTGCAAACCTTTGAAGTGAAGGATGATGCTGGGGAATTGGTTGCTATTTTCTATGCTGATTTTTTCCCAAGGAAAGGAAAGCGGAATGGCGCTTGGATGACTTCCTTTAAATCCCAATACCAAAAAGCTGGAAAGGACGAGCGTCCGCATGTTTCAATTGTTTGTAATTTCACGAAACCTACAGCTAGTAAACCTTCTTTATTGACCTTTAATGAAGTGTTGACTTTATTCCATGAGTTTGGTCATGCCCTGCATGGGATGTTGGCCAATACGGTATATCCTACCCTATCCGGCACTTCTGTATTTTGGGACTTTGTGGAACTTCCAAGCCAGATCATGGAGAATTGGTGTTATGAAGAAGAAGCCTTGAAACTGTTTGCAAAGCATTATGAAACTGGAGAAACCATTCCAATGGAATATGTGGAGAAGATCAAGGAGAGTGCTGCTTTTATGGAAGGTATGGCTACGGTACGTCAGATCAGCTTTGGTCTGTTGGATATGGGCTGGCATGGACAGGATCCATCCTCAATTCAGGATATTAAGGCTTTTGAGGTCGAAAAATTCGCCTCTACATCGCTTTATCCCGATGTTCAGGATAATGCGATGAGCCCTTCTTTCTCGCATATTTTCAATGGTGGCTACTCATCTGGATATTACAGTTATAAATGGGCAGAGGTCTTGGATGCGGATGCTTTTGATTATTTCAAACAAAAAGGGATTTTCAATAAGGAAGTAGCGGATAAATTCAAGGAGAATATCTTGAGTAAAGGTGGAACAGCTCATCCGATGAAATTGTACAAGCAGTTTAGGGGACAAGAGCCATCGGTTGATGCCTTATTAAAACGTGCAGGATTGATTTAAATGAAAGATATGCAATTGGCTATTAAAAATATGGTTTGTCCACGCTGTGTAATGGCAGTTGAACAGATCTTGAACAATTTGAACATCCCTTTCCAGGATGTGAAGATAGGATTGGTCAATCTGCAAAGGGAGTTGAGCGATAAGGAAACTGATCAATTGGATACTGCATTAGGTGCTATTGGATTTGAGGTGCTGCAAGATCGTAAAGAACGATTGTTGGAGGAGATCAAAATAGCTCTGCAGGAGTTTTTGGGGAAATCAGAAGATCAACATCTTAAAACTTCCGTTTTTTTAACTGATCGGTTTAATTTGGAATACACGTATATAAGCAGTCTTTTTTCGGAATTGGCTGGCGAAAGTATTGAAAAGTATTTGATTAAGCTGAAGATCGAGAAGGTAAAAGAATTTCTTCAGTATGATATGTCCTTGTCGGAAATTGCTACGAAATTGAATTATAGCAGTGTGGCGCATTTGAGCAGCCAATTTAAGAAGGTTACTGGGATGACCCCATCGGAGTATAAAAAGGCAGTTTAATTTTGCTATCCTAAACGGATCATAAATAAAAAAGTCGAACAATCTGTTCTCATGGAGATGCAGATTGTTCGACTTCGTTTTTTATGGAAAATAACCTATTTCAGGTTATCTCTATAAACTGTAGCTTTTTTAACTTCTGTTTGGATATCCTTACGAGAAGCATCTAAGCTCAATACTTTTTGATAATCAGCGATAGCTGCGTTGTAAGCATCAGTAGCTGTTTTCTTGTTGTAATTAGCAGTTCCTGCAGTACCTGTCAATACTCCTAAATCACGGTTTGCAATCGCTCTATTCTGATACAGGTTTTTCTCACTTGGTTTCAATGCAATCGCTTTTGAATAATCTGAAACCGCAGATTTCAATAATGATTCACGATCTGCTGCAGATACTTTCGCTTCACGATTTACCGCTAAGTTATTATTCGCTTTTGCTCTGTAATAATAAGCCGATGAATGTTTCGCATCCAAAGCAATCGCTTTTGAAAAGTTAGTGTTAGCTTTCTTATAATCACCCAATTGGTAATACGAAAGACCTAACAAATGAAAAACATTTGCATCATCTGCTGAAGTAGTTGTTGCTTTTTCAAAATGCGTCACCGCAGATTTGAAATCATTTGCATTGATTGCTTTTTCTCCTGCAGCCACATTCGCATCTGTATGTTTCTGTGTTTGTGCCTGAGCACCCATAGTTGCTAAGGCAATCGCAACAGCAGCCAATCCTAATCTCATCGTTTTCATCTTTGTATTAATAAATCTTAAATTCATGTCCAATTATATAAATGTTTCCAATTAATTTCTATTCTCCCGTTATAGAGTAAAAATCTGTTAAATAGTTTAAGTAGTCAATCAATAATTATAAACATTTCCACATTTCGTCCTGCTTATCCTAAAAACTGGAATTAATCCAGCAAATGACAAAAAAAGAGGCCTAAACTGACGTTTTAACAGCAATACCATTTTAATAGCATAAATAGTACCAAAATAAAACCTTGGCATTGCACTTGCAATACTTGGGTACATAAAATTAGAAATGAATAATAGGTCGGCTTACTGACAACTTGTCGGCTGTATGATATAACGCTTATGAGCAAAAATGATCCATTCAACTTCACCCAATCCATGCCCATCATCAACGAGGAAACCGAATTCTTCCCTTTGTTGACCCAGCAAGATGAAGATGAATTGAGGAATGCTGAAATACCAGAATCCTTACCCATATTACCTTTAAGAAATACAGTGCTTTTTCCAGGTGTGGTTATTCCCATTACCGTTGGAAGGGACAAATCCATCAAATTGATCAAGGATGCCTATAAGGGTGATCGGACAATCGCGGTGGTTTCGCAAAAAGATATGAATGTGGAAGATCCTACTTTCGATCAGTTGAACAAAGTAGGAACTGTAGCCCATATCATCAAGATCCTTCAGATGCCTGATGGAAACACTACGGTCATCATCCAAGGTAAACAACGTGTGAAACTTAAGGAATTGATCCAATCAGAACCTTATCTGATCGCGACCGTAGAGAAATTTCCTGAAGAAAAACCAAAGACAAAATCGAAAGAGTTCAAAGCTTTGATCTCTTCGGTTAAAGAATTGGCACTTCAGATCATCCAGCTTTCTCCAAACCTTCCAAGTGAAGCGGGGATAGCAATCAAAAATATTGAGAGTCCTACTTTCCTGGTCAATTTCATCTCTTCGAACCTTTCTTTGGAGCTAGAGCAGAAACAGGATCTTTTGGAAACCCGCGACTTTGTAAAACGCACGCAGCAATTGCTGGAGCACCTGACCACCGAAATCCAGATGTTGGAGCTGAAAAACCAGATCCAGAATAAGGTACGGGTGGATTTGGATAAACAGCAACGTGATTATTTCCTAAGCCAGCAATTGAAAACCATTCAGGAAGAATTGGGTGGAAGTACGCCTGACCTGGAATTGGAGGAGCTTAAGAAAAGAGCTAAATCTAAGAAATGGCCAGAGGAAGTTGCTAAACATTTCCAGAAAGAATTGGAAAAACTAGCAAGGATAAATCCTGCTGCTGCAGATTATTCAGTACAGCTGAATTACCTGGAGTTAATGCTAGATCTTCCTTGGGGAGAATACAGCAAAGACAATTTCGACCTGCATCGTGGAGAAAGGATCTTGGATAAGGATCACTATGGATTAGAAAAGGTAAAACAACGTATCATTGAATATTTGGCGGTATTAAAGCTAAAGAATGATATGAAAGCTCCGATCTTATGCTTAGTAGGCCCTCCGGGAGTTGGTAAGACTTCCCTTGGTAAATCCATAGCTAAAGCATTGGGCAGAAAATATACCCGAATGGCATTGGGTGGTATTCGGGATGAAGCGGAGATCCGTGGACACCGTAAAACCTATATTGGTGCTATGCCAGGTAGGATCATTCAATCCTTGAAGAAAGCAGGAACATCTAATCCAGTATTTGTATTGGACGAGATCGATAAGATAGGTTCTGATTTTAAAGGAGATCCTTCTTCAGCTCTTCTTGAGGTATTGGATCCGGAACAGAACACCCATTTTTACGATCATTATGTAGAAATGGAATATGATCTATCCAAGGTGATGTTCATAGCAACGGCAAATTCACTGAGTGGTATTCAGCCGGCTCTGTTGGATCGTATGGAAATCATCGAAGTGAATGGGTATACCATTGAGGAAAAGATCGAGATTGCGAAAAAACACCTGTTGCCGAAGCAAAGGGAAATGCATGGGATTCAGGCCAAGGATATTTCGTTGAAACCAAAGATGATCGAAAAAATCATCGAAGAATATACGCGTGAATCCGGTGTTCGTGGTTTAGAAAAGAAAATCGGATCGGTGGTGCGCGGAATTGCGACCCGAATCGTGATGGAAAAGCCGTATGATCGTAATTTGAATGCAGAACTGATCGAAGAGATTTTAGGCGCGCCTATATTCGATAAAGATCTTTATGAGAACAACGATACAGCAGGTGTGGTTACAGGCTTAGCTTGGACCTCTGTTGGAGGAGATATCTTATTTATCGAATCCAGCCTAAGTCCAGGGAAAGGCAAACTTTCTTTAACAGGGAATTTAGGGGAGGTAATGAAGGAATCTGCCTTGATCGCCATGGCTTATTTACGTTCGCATGCTGATGAATTCGGCATTGACTATAAAGTTTTTGACCAATGGGATGTGAATGTGCATGTACCTGCAGGTGCAACACCTAAGGATGGTCCTTCAGCAGGTATCACCATGCTGACGGCGCTGGCTTCCTTATTTACACAACGCAAGGTGAAACAAAAGTTAGCTATGACGGGAGAAATTACCTTGAGAGGGAAAGTTTTACCTGTTGGGGGTATCAAAGAGAAAATCCTTGCCGCTAAGCGAGCCAACATCAAGGAAATTATTCTTTGTAAAGCCAATCAGAAGGATATCCAAGAGATCAAGGAAGATTATGTTAAAGACCTTACCTTCCATTATGTAACGGAGATGAGGGAAGTGATACAACTTGCTTTATTGAGTAGTAAGGTAAAAAATCCGAAAGATTTAATTCGAGAATAATTACAATAAAAATTTTAAAAAAAGTGAGCTGGTTCAAACCATTGCTCACTTTTTTTATTTAACTTAGATTTAAACAAAGTAAAACACTAACCTGAAACAGACTAACAGAACCTGAAATTGCCCACCCACTATTTATAGTAATAAATAATCATTCCACTTAAAACTGGGTGCTTCTCCCATAGAAAACCCAGTTTTTACATTTAATATTCCCTTAATAATTTATAAGCCGTATTTTTGCGCTGATGACAGTATCGGACAAACAGGTTCAATTCATTAAACGAGCGGTCAGCTCTGCCCTTTTGATTTATATCATTCGATGCTTAATTGGCTTTGCAATTGGGTATTTACTATACCTAAAGTTTAAACAATTCGAAGTTTTCTGGGCCTTGTTATCGATAATCCTAGTGATATCTCCCGAAGAAAAGGATTCCAAGAGATTATCCATCGAACGTTTTAAATCTAATTTTGTGGGCTCCATTGTAGCGATGGGTTGTGTTTGGCTCATGCCCAAATCAGTTTATACCATCATGGTGGGGATAGTGATCACGATTATCTTCTGTCGAATATTTAAGATCATGAACATGGCGAGGGTAGCCATCGTCGCATTGTTGATCATCATGATCGAACCGCATCATACCCAATTGACCTTCACCCCTATCTATCGTGCATTAGCGACAGGATTGGGCTGTTTCATAGGCTTGGCCATTGTGATCATCACTTCAGGAATCATCCATTATTTAAAAGAAAAATACCATATCCAACAAAATCCGAACAGCAATGATTGAACTATATACTGATGGCGCTTCAAGTGGTAACCCCGGACCGGGTGGTTATGGAACCATTTTAAGAGCAGTTTATCAAGGTGCAAACCCAGAATTTCAAGGAAAACTTTTGGAAAAGGAATTTTATGGAGGATTTCGTAGAACAACCAACAACCGAATGGAACTTCTGGCGGTCATCGTTGGCTTGGAAGCATTAAAAAACCTGAACCAAACAGTCACTATTTTTTCAGATTCCAAATATGTGATCGATGCCATTGATAAGCGTTGGGTATACGGCTGGATGCAGAAAGGATTCCAGGGCAAGAAAAATAAGGATCTCTGGTTAAGGCTGATGAATCTATACAAGCATCACCAGATCAAATTGGTATGGGTAAAGGGGCATGCCGGACATCCGCTGAATGAACGGTGTGATCAATTGGCGGTTAAAGCATCCAAGGACAAGGCAAATTGGAAAATTGACTCTGTTTTTGAAATGGAAGAACAGAAAGGTTTGGACATCTAATCCTGTCGGACAATGTTCCAGACCTTTGGCAAGTAGTTTATCAGATCGCCAGCGATCATGCCTTCTTCACTTAATTCCGTACTTGCAAGATCTCCGGCCAGACCATGTGCATAAACACCTATCAATGCCGCTTCTAAAGCGGTGTAGCCCTGTGCTTTTAAACCCGCTAAAATTCCCGTGAGCACATCTCCAGTTCCACCCGTGGCCATTCCAGGATTTCCACTGCTATTAAAATACACAGTCCCCTCACTATTGATGACGGCCGTATTTGCTCCTTTGATAAGCAATACAACCTTATGTGCAATAGCAAAATCTACCGCCTTCATTAACTTATCTTCATCAGAATCCCATTCGCCGATCAAGCGTTTCAATTCTTTAGGATGAGGTGATAAAATACTATTTTCAGGCAAATGACCCAACCAATGGGGATTTAGAGCCAATAGGTTCAATGCATCAGCATCCAATACCAAAGCCTGATCTTTATCCAGAGATTGCAGGAACAAACCTAACCCCCTTTCTGTTTCTTCTGAGGTCCCCATTCCGATACCGACGGCAATGGCTTGGTAGGACTGTGGGAGCTGAAAATCACGAAGGTTTTCTTCTCCGGAGTCCATTATGACCATGGTTTCTGGATGGCTTATCTGCAGGATCTGATGGCCGCATGTAGGGGTGAGATTACTGACCAAACCGCATCCGGTTCTCAGCGCTGCACGGCTAGCAAGTATCACTGCTCCCATTTTTCCAAGACTTCCTCCAATAATACAGCCATGTCCATAAATCCCTTTATGAGAGAATTTGGATCTATTTTTCAGCAATTTCCTGATGTCTTCCTTTTCTAGGTAGTAGTAGTTGCTGCTTAAATCTTCTAAGGTTGCTTGGTCTGATTGGATGGGAATCAAGGTAAAATCCAGGACGTAACGTCCATTTTGCGGCATGAAAAAAGAAAGTTTGGGAAGTTCAAAGCTATAGACCCGATCCGCTTCTACAACAATAGGATTTTCTTCCAATGGAAAATCAACCGGCAACCCCGAGGGCATATCGATAGAAAGGACAGTTCCTTCAAATGCATTGATCTGTTCGATGAGATATTTCCAGGAATGATCCAGGCCTTTGTTTAGACCAAAACCAAACAGGCAATCGATAAGATAGGTAGATGTGTTTAGGACTAGGTGTTCATTTAGAGTAACCTTTTGGAATTCATCCAAAAGCTTTTGGTTCTCTTGATTATCCGCTGAATAGTCCACTGATTCCAATAGAAATACCTGTACCTTAATTCCTACTCCTCGCATCATCCTTGCCATCGCCAATCCATCGCCCCCATTATTGCCCTTTCCACAGAGGATACTAACTTCCGCTTGAAGAATATCCGGATAATCATGGAATATTGCTTGAAAAGCAGCAAAGGCCGCCCGTTCCATCAATTCCCATGAACTGATTTCTTGATTATGGATAGTGGCCAGATCAAGTTGTTTTAAAGCAGATGTAGAAAGAATTTTTTTCATGATTAAGGTTCTGGCTCAATGGATCAAAAATACGAGCTTTTATGGGGAAAGAAAAAAGAGAGGTTGAACCTCTCTTTTTTAGTAGTCAATTTCAATAAGCGATCTCAAAGGAATCAGAATTCCATTTTTGATCTGGATATATCGATCGGTTAACGACCAGACAGTAGTCTCAATGCGTTTTGGTCCATCCTCCGTATTAAAAACAATAGAAGTCTTCGACTTAAACTCATTACCTAATCGCAAGGCATTCTGCAATTTACTCATGAATGGTGCGCTGTTGTCGATTTCGGCGGGGATAAATCTAAATTTATCGACGTCTTCTTTTTGTATCAATGTTCCAATCATTATTATTTATGTTTATTAAGGTTAACGTTAATTTAGCCATTTAAATATATTTAGACAAGATTTTAAAGCAGAATATTAAATTAGTTACATTCGCATTATAATAAAAATAATTATGGGAATTTTCGAAAAGGAGAATTGGATGAACTTTACCCAATGCTATTCCAATGGGCAGGTAAAGTTTAGTGAATTGAATAACCTTTTACAATTAGCAGCGAGTGAACACGCGGAGGAAATTGGCTTTGGATACCGGGAGATGCTGAAGATCAAGCAGTCTTGGGTATTGAGCAGGATGTTGATCGAAGTGGATGCCTTGCCGAGATATATGGAGAAAATTACCATCCGTACCTGGATACAGGAATTTACTGGAACCAGGTCTTTAAGGAATTTTGAGGTGATCCAGCATGATAAGGTATTGGTTAGAGCATCCAGTTTATGGGTAGTATTTAATATGGCTACCAGAAGAGCTGATCATATCGCTATTAAGACGGATTATGATCATGTATTAGGGGATAGGTATAGTACTAGGGAGCAGGTTGCGAAAATAGATGGAAATATTGATTTTGAGAAGATTGCAGAGCATCAGATTAAATTATCGGATCTGGATATTGTGAATCATGCGAATAATGTGAAATATATGGAATGGTGTTTTGATGCGATGAATCCGAAGGAGGTTTTGGATGGATCGATCAAATCGTTGGAAATGAATTTTTTGAAGGAGTTGAAGTTTGGGGAGGTTGTGGATATTAATAAAAGTGAGGAGAAAGATGGTTATACGACCTTTAATATTGAAAAGGAAGGTAGGATTCATTTTTTAATGAAGGTGGGTAGAAGGAAAATTTAAACGTCATTGCGAGGCCAAACGTCATTGCGAGGCCAAACATCATTGCGAGGAACGAAGCAATCTATAAATCCGTCATTGCGAGGCCAAACGTCATTGCGAGGAACGAAGTAATCTTCCCACATGTCATGCTGAGCGGAGTCGAAGCATCTGTTCGTGAGTAACCGTACAGATCCTTCGACTACGCTCAGGATGACAAAAAGACTCCGCTCAGTATGACAATAAGACTCCGCTCAGGTTTACAAAAAGACAACGCTCAGGATGAGAAAGTTCAAAGATTGCTTCGTCGTACCTCCTCGCAATGACGGAAAAACCTCCTCGCAATGACGTATGGCCTAGCAATGACGGTGTTTAAGCCTTATCGCTTTACCAAAAACCTTTCCTTATAAAGCCCAGGCTTTATCCCCTTTTTTATAAGGATAAGCCCCATCATATTTTCCAGGGATCTTCACAAAGCGTAAAGCCTGCTTCATGCCTACCTCCGAAGTAAAGAAACCAGTTAAGGTCAATTGCTTCATCATCGTAAAGAAATGATTAGCTTCCTCTTCCTTCTTATTCTTTTGGTATTCTTTCGCCTCTTTATCCCACTTATCAACAAATTTCAGCTTTTCATCCGCAGTCAATTCATTGAAACCTTTTTTGAACTCATCCTGCGCACGTTTATCCACTCCGTTAAAGCCATCTAAAAATGCCTTTTGATCCTTCTCATCGTAACAATCACGGATCATTACCGGAATGAAATCACCTACGCCAGCTTCCTTAGCTCCAGGTGTGGATGTCTTGGGTAGAATAGCCTCCGCCAACTCACCTAAAAATGCAGGTGAATCACCTTCGAACAATGCCGCAACATCTTTAGATGCAGGTCTAGAACAGCCCTCCAAAAACAATTTGGAGCCAATCACCGTTCCGCCGACAATAAAAGCTACGCGTCTTAATGCTTCTCTTCTATTCATCATCTCTTTAAAAATTATAACGTATATTTAACTTCCCAACCTTGAGGGTACTCACGTTTCACAAACTGATTAACAATATCAAAGTTCGTCACTTTCATATTATCGTTATCCCATAACAACTTCAAGTTACGTCCAGGATATCCACCATCAATTCTTAGATCAGCACCACGAATAGCAAGGTTAGCCATCAATAAAGCTTCAGTCAATGGACCTGAAATCTCGAATGGAGCAGAAACTTCTTTCTTACCATATCCAGCGATACAAGCATCCACCCATTGTGCATAGTGTCCACCAGATTGTCCCGGTACACGTGCATATTTCTGTGCTACTTGTTCTGTTCTGGATGTTGGTAACAAACGAGCCTTATCACCATAGGTATCCGCAAGGATCTTTCCTTTCGTACCGACCATCAAGATACCATTTCCACCATCACCAAAGATTTCGTTTGCACCCAATTCTTCCGGACGAGCAGGCTGAATACCACCGTCCATCCAGTGTAAAGTAACCGGTCCAGCTGTTTTGGCAGTTTTCGGGAAAGTCATGGTCGCATGGCTCGAAGGTGGCGCACTTTCAGGGAAGTATCCGCGTTTGAACTCATCCACATATACCGAACCTACAGATGCCTGTACATCCTGCACATACGTTAGGCCCAATACCGAGAATGGAACTTCCAATAAGTGACATCCCATGTCGCCCAATGCACCTGTTCCGTAATCCCACCAGCCACGCCAGTTGAATGGAACCAATTTATCCACAAAATCCTTTTTAGGAGCAGTTCCTAACCAAAGATCCCAAGCCAATTCCTTCGGAATCTCCGCCTTTTGGGATGGCCAAGCAATACCTTGAGGCCATACCGGACGGTCAGTCCAACAGTAAACTGTATGCACATCACCGATCAAACCAGCTTCGTACCATTCTTTGACCAATCGAGGGCCATCATTTGATGCGCCTTGGTTACCCATTTGGGTTACAACTTTATATTTTTTAGCTGCATGTGTCAATACACGTGCTTCCCATACATCATGTGCCAATGGCTTTTGAACATATACGTGCTTACCCAATTGCATAGCAGGTAAAGCATGTAAAGCATGGTTATGGTCTGGACCAGAAACAGAAACCGCATCAATGTGTTTGTGTTCCTTATCCAACATCGTACGGAAGTCCTTATAATATTTCGCTTTCGGGAAACGTTTTACAGAATTTGCAGCACGACGGTCATCCACATCACATAGATAAGCGATGTCAGCCTTTCCACTTTTATAGAATTCGTTGATATCACTCTCCCCTTTTCCACCTACACCAATACCTGCAACCACCAATTTATCACTTGGTGCTGTAAATCCAGTACCCCCCAAAACATGTCTTGGGACAATGCTGATTCCAGCAGCAGCAATCGCTGTGTTCTTTAGGAACGTTCTTCTAGAATTTGAATTACTCATATTTTACGGTTTAGTTGTTTATAGATTTCCTTTTTTAAGCTCACTGACAGCAAAATCAACAGCTCTTGCCGTCAATGCCATATAGGTCAATGAAGGGTTCACACAGCCTGCCGAAGTCATGGAAGCACCATCCGTAACGAATACGTTTTTAGCATCCCAAACCTGGTTGTTACCATTCAGTACGGATGTTTTTGGATCACGACCCATACGTGCAGTTCCCATTTCATGGATACCCATACCGAAGTTGTAACCACTATCGTAGGTATACACATCCTTCACACCAATGGATTCCAACATTTCCTTCATTTCTTCGGTCATGTCTTTACGCATCTTGTGCTCATTGTCCTTGATCTCCATGTCCATCGATAAGACAGGTAAGCCCCATTTATCCTTCACGGTTTTATCCAAGAAGATCCGGTTTTCATGGTAGGGAAGGATCTCACCAAAGGCGGTAAAACCAACCCCCCAGTTTCCTGGCTCACACATCGCATCTTTCCAAGCACCACCAACAGCCATCTCCGCAATCTCACCCGACCAGCGGCCACGGCTTCCCGATCCTTGGTATCCAAATCCACGCACATAATCACGCTTTTTGGTATCTCCAGGAACATTCACAAAACGCGGAACATATAATCCTGTAGGTCTTCTTCCGAAGGTATATTTATCTTCAAAGCCTTCTACCTTTCCTCCTGCTCCCAAACGGAAGTGGTGGTCCATCGCATTGTGGCCCAATTCGCCCGAGCTACTTCCCAATCCACCTTCCCAAACATCGGTTGCCGAGTTCATCAATACCCAAGTGGAATTGAAAGCCGATGCACAAACGAAAATAACCTTGGCATAGAACTCATAGGTTTTATTTGTTTCCGCATCCACAATCTCTACCCCTTTTGCTTTTTGGGTATCCTTATCGTAAATGATCTTGGTCACGATGGAAAAAGGACGTAAGGTCAAATTACCAGTTTTCATGGCTGGTGGCAAAGTCGAAGACTGCGTACTGAAGTATCCTCCGAAATTACATCCCAACCAACATTGGTTTTGGTACTGACAATTGATACGCCCGGTATGTGGTTTCGTAATATTTGCGGTACGACCCATGATAAAGTGGCGATTACCACCATATTGCTTTTTAAGGCGTTCTGCAAGATCCTTTTCCACCACATTGAATTCCATAGCGGGTTGGAAATCGCCATCCGGCAATACATCCAAACCATCACGGTTTCCAGAAATACCAGCCCACTTTTCAGCATAACTGTACCAAGGTGCAATATCAGCATAACGGATTGGCCAATCTACGCCATGTCCATCCTTTAAATTCGCTTCAAAATCCAGATCCCCAAAACGGTAAGACTGGCGGCCCCACATTAAAGAACGACCACCTACATGGTATCCGCGGAACCAATCGAATCTTTTTACTTCGGTGTATGGACTTTCCTTCTCATTCACCCAAAAATCAAGATTCTTTTCATTCAATGGATAATCACGCTTAAGGACAGGATAATCTTCTTCCATCTGCTTGGTCCTTCCGCCACGGTGTGGGTATTCCCAAGTGTCCTTATTTGCATGATAATCCTTTACATGTTCAACGTTTCTTCCACGTTCTAACATGATTGTTTTCAGACCCTTTTCAGTTAATTCTTTGGCAGCCCAACCGCCACTGATTCCAGATCCAATAACAATAGCATCATATACATTATTCTCTACCATTATTGTTTAGTTTTATATAGTTTCAGATTGATTTTTCACGGTTTCTTTCTTGAAGAAGATCAAGAAGATAACGAATACCACAAATGCGATTACCGCAGGAACGATCCATAATTGGTTCCAGAATTGTGGAAGATCAGTGGCTTTCAGATCTACATACATATCACTTACATAACCCGCAACCCAGAATCCGATCAATTGACCAACCCCATAGGTTGCCAAAGTGATCAATCCTTGCGCCGCACTCTTATATTCTTTTCCTGCTTTCGAATCGGTATAGATCTGTCCGGATACAAAGAAGAAATCATAACAGATACCGTGCAGGGCAATACCTAACAACAGCATAAAGGTAAGCTCGCCTGCATCACCAAATGCGAACAACAGATAACGCAATACCCAACAAAGCATACCCAATAAGATGGTATTCTTAAATCCAAAACGGGTAAAGAACACCGGCAATAACAAAAGACATAAAGCCTCGGAGATCTGTCCGATGGTCATCTTTCCTGTCGCATTCTCCAAGCCGATTTCCGTAAGGAATGGGTTGGCATATTGATAATAGAATGCTAATGGAATACAGATTAGAATAGAACAAACAAAGAATATAAAGAAGTTTCTATCTTTCAATAGTTTGATGGCATCAAAGCCAAGCATTTTACTGATGCTCTCCTTGCCTTGACCAGCCTCCACTTTTGCAGGTGGCGTCTTAGGCAGGATAAAACTGAACAGACCTAAGATTAAGGAGGCAACAGCAGCCATCAGAAATGTATTTTTTAATAAACCTTCTTGAATTCCAGCCTCTGAATCCCATTTAAATAAGTAGGAAATGGATAATCCGGCCACGATCCAACCGATGGTTCCAAACATCCGGATAACGGAAAATTCCTTTTCAGGATTCTTCATCTGTCGGAAGGAAATGGAATTGACCAAGGATAGGGTCGGCATATAGAGGATCATATAGCCCAATACATACGGGAAAAAGTTGGCAATGGAGTCGCTATTATATAATTGCCACATTAAAAAAGCGCCTATCAGGTGTAGAATACCCAAAATGCGCTCAGCATTAAAATAACGATCGGCAATCATACCGATGATGAATGGTGCAATGATCGCTCCCCAAGATTGGGTAGAGAACACATTGGATATTTCCAATCCAGATGCTTTAAGGGTATTTCCCAAGAAAGTACCCAACGTTACAAACCATGATCCCCAGATGAAAAACTCCAAGAACATCATGAAGGACAATTTAAACTTTATAGATGAAGTCATTATTTAAGGTTTATTAAAAAGTAACTAATTAAAGATAGCGATATAAAATCAATATCAAAATTTAATAACGAATTTGTTTCAATACTAAAACCCTTTAGCATTAGAAGGAGTCTACCTCTCTGTAGGCTTTCACAAGGGCAGTTTCGCCTTCTTTCCCGCCTTTGGACATGCCATGTTCCATGCCCACAATCCCTTTGTAACCTTTTTCATACAACCATTTGAACACATTTTTATAGTTGATCTCTCCGGTAGTTGGTTCTTTTCGGCCTGGGTTGTCCCCTACCTGTATGTACGCGATCTCACTCCAACAAAGGTTCATCAGATTGATCAAATTCCCTTCGTTCTTCTGTTGATGATAAGCATCGTAAAGGATTTTACAGGATGGGCTGTCTACCGCTTTACAGATTTCATAAGTTTGATCGGTAAAACGTAGGAAAAGGTCTGGGGTATCGCTAAGAGGTTCTAGGACCATCGTAATACCATGTGGTTCAAATATCTCAGCTCCACGCTTCAATCCTTCGATCACATTGGCCGTTTGTACACCCAAAGGTAGGTTCCTAGCGTAATCACCTGGTACCACGGTCACCCACTTGGCATTACAGCGTTTGGCAATCTCCACCGAATCACGACATCCCTTCAAGAAAACATCAATATGTTCCTGTTTTCCCGCGGCTAATGTATTCGCACCATTTCCGCCCTTAGGGACTACAAAAACACCCATACGCATGCCTAATTTCGCCAACAGATCACCGGCTTTTTTCTGGTCCTCCACCGAACGACCCGGCATCCCATTATCCTCGATGCTACGGAAACCCAATTCGTGCATATACTTAATTTCATCTAAGAAATTTTTTCCTGCAGTAGCGCTGAACATGCCCTGATGTGGAGCATAATCCAATTTAAAAGGCTGATTGGCTGACGTCATGGTTTGAGTTGATGTAGTTGATTCGTTCGCTGCTAATTTACTTGACAATAATGATCCGCCCACTAATAGTGATCCATTTTTCAAAAAGTCTGATCGTTTCATGTAAGGTTTAGTTTATAATTTTTTTCTTATTAATCGGTTATAAGATAGCTCTTAAATCCAGAAGAAAAGGCTTCTTTTACTTGCCCGGCCTCTTCGTAGATTAAATAAATATCCATTTTATTTTTTTTATTCGCAAATGCAATAGCATCGGAAGGTTTCATGGCCATGAATACATTGTCATAGGCATCGGCATCCATCGCATTTTCAGCAATCACCGTCACGGAAATAATATTCGATTGCAGTGGATAACCTGTTTTAGGATCCATATGGTGGGAAAAACGATACTTGTCTACCGTTCGGTATTTTTCATAGCTCCCAGAAGTGGTAATGGCTTTATCCTGGAGATTGATCACATAATCAGGAACAGCGCTGGCCTGTTCTGGTCGAGCAACCAATACCCGGTAGGATGAATCGTCTGGCTTCTTTCCGAAAGTCCTAATCTCCCCGCCTACCTCGATGATAAAACTGCTGATCTTTTTGCCCTTCAAGAAATCGTAAAGTACATCAACGGTATATCCTTGGGCAATTCCATTCAGGTCGATTTCAACACTTGGTAGCTTTTTAATCAATGTATTCCCTCTCCTTTTCAGCTTGTCCATCCCAACCACCTGAAGCGTTTGTTGAACCAAAGTGCTATCCGGAAGACCATCCTGTTTCTCCGTTCCAAAACCCCACAAAGCAACCAAAGGCTTAACCGTTATATCAAACCGCCCCTTGGATTCCTTATTGATTTTGAATGATTTTTTAATGACCTGAAGCAAGTGCTTGTCCATGTCGATCTTGCTGCTGGAAGCAAGATTAAAGCTGGATATCTTGGAATCCTGCTGATAAAGGGACATGGAAGCATCGATCACCCGGAAAATACTGTCGATCGATTCCACCTTCACCCGTGCTGCATCGGCATAATAGCTGATCGTATAGGTTGTCCCCTGCGCCTTGCCAAAAAGTTCAAAACGCTCTAAATCAGAAATTGGTTGTTGGCCATAAGCCGAACAACCAATTACCATCAATAGGATCGAACCTAAAATCCTCAACACTATTAAATATATTTTTCCACGTTGATACCAGGTACCGCTACTGGATAAAGACCATCCGCATTCGGAACAATCTTCGGCTGCGCATCAAATGAATATTGTGCCGGCATGATATCGATATTGGATTGCATTGCCTCATCCCATTTGATTACCTTTCCGGTATAACAAGCAATACGACCAATAATACCTGTTAAAGTACTGTATGCGCCATACTCTGCATTATCAAATTTATATTCTCCGTTGGCAATAGCAGCAAATAACTCTTTATGCTCTTGTTGGTAGGCATTCGGATTGCCTTTAGGATCATGACGATAGATTTCCTTTCCTTGCGCATCCCAAAGGACAGCTTGGTTTCCTGCAGAAAGGTAAACCCGCCCTTTTGTTGCCTGGAAGGTCTCATCCACTCGGTTGGAAATTCCCTCGAAGTGTCTACACTGACTGTAAACCACGGCGCCATCATCATAGGTCATTTCAATCGCGAAATTATCATAGATCTCTCCATAATCCTTTCCATCACGATGGGCCCTGCTTCCTGTTCCCTGGATGGAAACCGGATATTTTCCTTTGATCCAGTTGGCAATATCGATATTGTGAACATGCTGTTCTACAATATGATCGCCACACAACCAGTTGAAATAATACCAGTTACGCATCTGGTATTCCATCTCTGTTTGTCCAGGTTTGCGTGGTCTTACCCATACACCACCTGAATTCCAATATACCTGCCCCGACACCACATCGCCAATAGCGCCATCCTGAATGCGTTTGATTGCTTCCCGATAGTTTGTTTGGTAACGGCGTTGAAGTCCAACAACAACGTTCAATTTCTTCGCTTTCGCTTCTTTGGCAGCTTCCAACACCTTACGGATACCTGGAATATCAGTAGCAACAGGTTTTTCCATGAAAACATGTTTTCCTGCTTTTACAGCTGCAGCAAAATGGTCCGGACGGAATCCCGGAGGAGTCGTCAAGATTACCACATCGGCATCTTTGATGGCGGCTTTATAGCCGTCAAAGCCTACATATTTGCGGCTATCCGGAACATTGATCTTGTCCCCAAATTTCTCTACTAAGGTTTTATGAGTAGCATCCAAGTTGTCTTTGAAGGCATCTGCCATCGCTACCAACTGGATATTTTGGCCTGAATTGAAAGCATCAAATGTTGCGCCTGTCCCGCGACCTCCACAACCAATTAATGCCACTTTGATCACATCGCTTCCCGCAGCGAACACTTGTCCCACAGAACTTGCAGTTAAAACTGTTGCGCCTGCCAGTGCTGAAGAAGATTTTATAAAATCTCTACGTTTTAAACTTTCCATTTAAGGTTTAAATTGAGTTAATGAAATATATTAGGTTGATTAAAAATCCTTGATTGGAGCCTTATCGTAATAAGCCATAATCTCCTCATGGCTAGGCTGCTTAACAGGTCTTACTAAACGCATCCCTACAAATGGCGCCTCTGGGAACCACCAATTCGATTTTGGGATCTGAGGATCCAACTGCTTCCAGAAAGGATCTGAAAAGTGACGGGCAGCAGACCGTAGATCAACCGCTTCACTTTCATAAGAACCGCCACGAACGGAATGTGCGTATAAAGTAGTTGGCACATTCACCGGATTATCCGCAACTTTCCCTTCAAATTGCTTGTAATAATCTTCTTGATATTGATCATAGGTCCATTCGCCTACATTGCCATAGATATCGAATAATCCCCATGGATTTGCCTTCTTCTGTCCTACTTTCGCTGTTTTGCCGCCACTGTTGTCTTTGTATACGGCAAATTCACCTAACTTGCTGGCATCATCGCCAAAGAAATAGGCCGTTTTACTTCCTGCTCTCGCAGCATACTCCCATTCCGCTTCTGTTGGAAGGCGATAGAACACCCCTGTCCTAACGTAAAGCCATTTACAGAATTGAATAGCATTATAATGGGTCATCGCCAAGGCTGGTTGTCCATCCTTGCCATAGCCAAAAGTCATATCCAAATACGGTTTGGTCGGTCTGGTCACTGCATCTACGTTGGCAGGCACCTTTCCACCATCCGATTTGGTAACTTCGTAATCTTTATATAAAAATGGTTCGAAAATATTCCAGGTAACTTCATAGGTACCCATCCAGAATGGGTCAATTTTTACTTTGTGAACAGGCTTTTCGTCAGCTTTAGCTGATGTTGCACTCCCCATTTCAAATTCACCGCCAGGGATGGCTTCCATCGTGAACTCCAGACTAGTTCCATTAATTTTTTGTGTGAAACGCTCATGTTTAGTTTGAGCCTGAGAAATCTGCATTCCTGCCAATAAGGCAAAGAATAGTACTTTTTTCATAAACTGTAATGAATAATCCTTAAAATAAAAAATGACTAAGTCTAGCTTGATTAAATTGCAATAAAGATAAGTAATATCATATAATTATTGATAACAATTCGGTTACAGTAAGAAAGAATTCAAAATTTGATACCAAAAATAGGTGCTTAGCAAACTAATTGGGATACTCAAGCCGATCACACTGTTGCCTAATTTAGCATTCAATTTGAATTGGTTGATCACGATACTGGTGGCTACCAAACTCGGCATCGCCATTTCAAAAATAGAGATGCTGATGATCTCCCCTTTTGCCGACAAGGCCATGGCCAGCCCAAAGACAATAGCTGGTGCAAGGAGCAATTTATAGATTAGGGCATAACAGATCTGGAGAACCTCACTTTTTTGTATGGCAAAGTTCAATTGAAGCCCAATGGAAAATAGGGCCACGGGAGATACTGTAGATGCTAAAACAGAAAAGAAGTCATCCAAGGGACTGATATCGATCAATTTGGGAATGGTCAAAGCCAACAAACAGCCGATCAGCGGTGGGAAGGTTAAGACACGTTTTAAAATAAATGCTGCCCCCACTTTCTTCTTAGGCTTGAGCGCGCCTTTTGTGGCCAGTATGATCCCAATGGTCGACAAGAGAAAAAAGGTCATCTGGTCACTGACGATGCCGATGGGTAAACCCTCTACCCCAAAATAGGCTGTGATCAATGGAAAGCCAACAAAGGAGGTATTACTAAGCCCTCCCACCAACATCAGGGTATGGCTAGACCGCTTTGACAATTGAAGTTGCCTGCTCAGCAAATAGAAAAATCCAACACTGCCTAATAACACAATTAATGGACATAACATGGTAAACAACAAGTTATTATCCCATTTCAGATGAGGTAAAAATCGAAATGACAAGGCTGGTAGACCAAAATAGAGCACCCAGGCATTCAACGCCTTAAATCCATCCTTGGCCACCCAATTCATCCGCCTACTGAGCACGCCAGCAGCCAAACAAAATATGATGAGTATAAAATTGGACACAGCCAAAGTTATTACTATTTTTGGGCTCTTTATCATTAACTGTTATTGTTTTACTACGTGAGGCTATTTTTCTTATTCCTATCATCATTCCTAATCCCCTCTTTTCTTTTTGCTCAAGTAGAGGAAATCAAAGAAAAAATTGTAAAAAGCCCGTTGGTATTGGAATTTGAGATGGAGAACGGTGGGATATTGCAGCAAAAAGGATTAAAAAACACCACCTATGAGGGGGCATATTATAACGGTTTGAACCTTAAAGTAGGTTTTAAATCAAGGGCAAAAAGAGATCAATATTATCAGGTATATAATTATCCGATCTACGGTATCGGAATTTATTCCAGCACGTTCAACTCTCCTATTATCGGAAGTCCCTATGCGATTTATGGTTTTGTACAAACACCTATCTATCCGAAGGAAAACAGCAAATGGAGCTATGACTATCGTTTGGGGTTGGGGCTTTCTGGAAATTTTAAACCTTATAACGCACAGGAAAACCCTCTGAATCTAGTTATTGGATCGAAGAACAATGTGTTTATTGATTTGGGGATACGGGCGCAATACCGCTTGACAGACCATTTAAAAGTGGGAGCTGGATTGGCATTTCATCACTTTTCAAATGGGGCACTTGCACTGCCCAATAAAGGCGTGAATTTGATACCGGCTACGGTATCGGTTAATTATCAATTTAATCCGGATGTGAAGATCCATAGGGATTCTGTCCTGGAGCCTTTCAGCAAGAAAATCTATTATCATTTGAATTATGGGGTTGGTTTTAAGCAACTGCGGGATGATTTGGATCATCGTTTTTTCAAAACGACCTTGAGTGGGTATGCGAGTAGGTTTGTTTCCTATAAGTGGCGATTGGGTGCGGGGGTGGATCTCTTTTATTCTTCGTCTGGAAATGATGAAGAGATTGCTGGGGATAAGTCGGGGGAATTAGCATCCAAGTTGTCGGGAGGGCCTTCGTTTTATGTGGCGCATGTATTGAATGAACGATTGGTGTTGAATGGGAATGTGGGGTATTATATTCACAACCAACGGTTTAATGGGGAAATTAAGAAGTTTTTCTTGAGGGCTGGCGCGAGGTATTATGTGTATAAGAATTTAAATGCGGGGGTTTCTATTAAGGCGCATATGGGAAAAGCAGACTTTATAGAATGGACGCTGGGGTATACGTTTAATAGGGATTATAAGTAGGATTGAGTGAGGGGTCCGCGTCATTGCAAGGAGGTCGGTCCGTCATTGCGAGGAGGTCGGTCCGTCATTGCGAGGAGGTACGACGAAGCAATCTTTCTTTCCACTTGTCATGCTGAGCGAAGTCGAAGCATCTACATTTGGTACCCGAACAGATCCTTCGACTGCGCTCAGGATGACATGAAGGAAGATTGCTTCGTTCCTCGCAATGACGAGTTAAGATTGCTTCGTTTCTCCCAATGACGTGGGCCTCGCAATGATTAAAGATTGCTTCGTTCCTCGCAATGACGGGGGCCTCGCAATGACGTTCTACTTCCCAAATAAATCAAATAATTTCTTTCCGAAATTCTTATCCACCGTAATATAAGAAGGATAATAAATATTCTGCCCGGCAATATTAATCGAAGGCTTAATCTTCAGCGCAATAAACCCTTCCGACTTCTTATTAAACAATTCATCAAAGAAATTCTCAAAACCATTCTCTTTCGCCTTATTAAAAATATTAGCCTTAAAGGTCATCGGTACAATAGCACTCTCCCCCTGCCCTAAATTCACATTCTGATCCACCTTTCCCTCAAACAAAGGCGATCCTTGCACCTCAATAATATACTTAAAAGAATTAAAAGCCGCTTTCTTTACCTCCGGATTGGTAATCTTCAAATTCACCTTTCCTTCCAAAGGCAGTTCCTTACTGAACAATGCCACTGCCAATCCTGCCAAAGAAGAGATATTATAATTCCCATCTGCCCCCTTATACGACGAAAGGTTCTTTCCATTGAACTTCACCTGCTCCACCGAAGCTACATCATATTCACAATCAGCCAAGGCTTTTATCTGCGCCTTCTTGTTCACCTGACAGCCCGAAAGCAACAATACCGAACATAAAACAATTAAACCTGCTATTTTTTTCATATCCAAACTAGTTAATATAATTCCTAAATACTATTTCCTGCCAAAATTATAGATCAGCCCCAAGGTAAAAACCGCATTTCCCGGTTTTAAAAACTCATTGCTCATCAAGCCAATATTCCAGCCATTGGTATATTGCAATTGCAGTCCCTTGCTCAATTCCATCCGTGTAAAGAACACCGGTTCCACGAACACATTCTCCTCCAGAGCATGATCAACACCATTCAGCTTAAAACTATCCATTTTAATTCTGCTCAAACGAATGGCCGTCCCATAATTCAGACTCCGCTTCTTACCAAAAAGATTAATCTTGTTTTTCCGAGTCGATGAAAAATTCGCCTGAACAAAGATCTTGTTGAAATCCAGGTCCCTGGATTCCACCGGATCAGCCCCTGTAGTACTGGCTCTTTTATCCACATCCAACGTAGATCCCAGACCATAACCGCCATAAAATTCCAACACACTACGTTTGGACTTTCCGACCAAGGTATAATAGCCCAGCCCCCCTTCATAGAGGTATTGATTAAAATCATGATTACTGGATTTATAATCGCTGTAGGAACCATTGGCGATGATCGCTAGGTTATCTATGATGGCAACACCCGCATTTCCGCTAAGATTGCCCTTGAGGTTAACATGAGCTGCTAAATAACCCTCACCCTTATTATTGAACATCGGCGTTGCTGGAACGTTCGGTAGATAAACTGAACTACAACTGCTCAGAAACCCTACCCCGCATAACAACGCCAATGCCTTTATTGGAGATCTTTTAATATTCATAGTTGAAAATAGTCTCCCTACTCTACAAATTATTATGCCAAATCTTACAATTTTAACAAAAAGTAAGATTTTATTGGCGAAAGCTTAAATAATACCGTGCAATTCAAGCTGTTGCTGCATCTCCTTTTGAAGGATGATAGCCTCCTGACGCGCTCTTTCCGCAAAATCCTTCCCTTGAGAAGCATAGATGATCCCGCGCGTACTGTTCACCAATAAACCACAATCCTTGTTCATACCATATTGGCAAACATCAGCCAATGAACCGCCCTGCGCACCCACTCCAGGAACCAATAAGAAATGATCTGGAGCATGTTCCCTTATCTTAAGAAAAGCTTCCCCACGGGTAGCTCCCACCACATACATGATGTTTTCTGATGTACCCCAGGTATTCACCTTATCGATCACCTCCTCAAACAACTGCTTTCCATCCGCATTGTTGAAATTCTGAAAATCAAGACTTCCTTGATTAGAGGTAAGCGCCAGTACGATCGCCCATTTCCCTTTAAAATCCAAAAATGGCGTAACAGAATCTTCGCCCATATAAGGTGCAATCGTAATGGAATCGAAATCCAAACCCGAAACCTCCGGATTAAAAAATGCCTGCGCATACATCTTTGAGGTATTACCGATATCCCCACGCTTCGCATCAGCAATGCTGAAACAATCCTTTGGGAGTACCTCGCTGGTCTTCCTTAAAGCTTCCCAACCTTTCACCCCATAACTTTCATAAAAAGCGATGTTGGGTTTGTAGGCCACACATAGATCAGCCGTTGCCTCGATGATCGCTTTATTAAAGGCGAAGATCGGATCTTCTTCTTCCAATAGATGTGAAGGGATCTTGCTGAGATCAGTATCCAATCCTACACATAAAAAACTCTTCTTACGTTTTATCTGTTCAATTAGCTCTTGCTTGGTCATTTTTATTCGTTGATAAGCGAAATAATATAATCTTCAAATTCTTTGGTCGAGTAATCGGCCATACCCTTATGCTCAAAAACCCGGGTTCCATTTTTATTCAGCACGACCGTACTTGGGATCGCACCGCTCATCCAGGTATCAGGGATCTGGCTTTCCGGAAAATAGATCGGAAGGTTCAGGTTCTCTTTCTCTAAAAACTTTATGGCACCTTCTTGATCATGTTCGATCTCCACCAAAAGGAAAGCGATCTTATCGTTATCCTTGTACTTATCATACAATTTTTGGATGGAAGGCATTTCTGCTCGACAGGGACCACACCAGGTAGCCCAAAGGTTGATGAACACTACTTTTCCGCGCAGGTCATGCGTACTCAGGCGATTCCCTTGTTGATCCGAAATACTCATCGTCTCCGTCAGGACCATCGGACTTGCAGAGCCCTCGGTATTCACCTGGCCCTTTTCAATATTAGGTTTGAACAAGCCGATCTTCATCAGACCCTGTTGCATATAGGTACGACTTGTAGGCCATATCATTAAGCCTATTAAAATGGCAAAAACCACATAATAGGTAATATCTTTCTTAGAAACCTTCTTTTTTTCCATAATTAAGCATCAAATTTCTCCAATTGCTTCAGTAAGGTAGCAAAATCTTTAGGGTATTCCGCCTCAAAACTGTATTCTTTACCGTCAAGTACGAATTTCACTGACTTGGAATGAAGGGCAAACCTCTTCATGATCGGTTGTTCCTGCTGGTCTTTGGATAGGGTATATCCCCTTTTCTTGATCTGCGAAAGATATACCGGCTTCCCCCTATACATGCTATCCCCTACAATGGCAGCATGTTGTGTCGCCAAATGGATCCGGATCTGGTGCATGCGACCAGTGATCGGCTTGCATTCAACCAAGGTATAATGCTTGAAAAACTTCAAGCTATTAAAGATTGTTTCTGAAGGTTTTCCATTATACCGATCAATGGTAACATTCTTGTTTCCCTGATTGAGGATCGGAAGATCCACCAATAGGTTTTCAAAAACATGGGTACCATCGATAATGGCATGGTAAATTTTATCCACTCTTCTTTTTTCAAATTCAATGGACATCAATCGGTACGTTTCTGGATTCTTGGCGATCAATAAGATACCGGAAGTATCTTTATCCAAGCGATGGCAAACCTGCGCATCGGGATGGTATTTCTTCGCCAAACGTAAAATATTCACCTCTCCCCCTTCGCGAGCATCCAAGGATGGAATAAAAGGAGGTTTGTTGATGACGATCAGATTATCATCTTCGTGAATGATCAGGTCCTGAAATTTTGGATATTTAAAGTGATTTTGTTCTTGTGGAATCATCCCGCAAAAATAAGAATTAAACGGTAATTTTCTATTCCTATAAAAAAAGCTAATTTTGCAGGAAACGATAGAGCATATGTCAGTTAATAAAGTAATCAAGAGAGTTACCACATCCGCCTTGCGCGATATGAAACACCGGGGAGAGAAAATCAGTATGTTGACCTCCTACGATTATTCTACGGCCAAGATCTTGGATCAGGCCGGTGTGGAAGTATTATTGGTTGGCGATTCGGCAGCCAATGTTTTTGCAGGATTTGAAACGACCCTACCCATTACTTTGGATAATATGATCTATCATGCTGCTGCCGTTGCTAGAGGGGCTTCCCGCGCAATGGTCATCGCAGATATGCCTTTCGGCGAATACCAGGGTGCTACGGATGATGCCTATAAAGCAGCGGTCCGTATGATGAAGGAATCTGGAGTCCATGCCCTGAAGATGGAAGGTGGCGAGGAAATCATCGATAACATCAAAAAGATCGTTCAATCGGGGATTCCGGTATGTGGACACTTGGGCTTAACACCGCAATCCATCTATAAATTCGGAGATTTTGGTGTTCGGGCAAAAGAAGAAGCAGAAGCTGCACGACTGAAATCGGATGCCCTTGCGCTTCAGGAAGCCGGTTGTTTTGCCATCGTCTTGGAAAAAATCCCTGCCGAATTAGCTACAGAGGTTTCCAAAATGCTCGATATCCCAACAATTGGTATTGGTGCGGGTAACGGTTGTGACGGACAGGTATTGGTCGTAAACGACATGTTGGGCATTACCCAGGAATTCAAACCTAAGTTCTTAAGACAATATGTGAACCTGGCAGAGCAGATCGGGAATGCGGCGAAAGCTTATGTGGCTGATGTGAAGGCTGGCGATTACCCGAACGAGTCTGAACAGTATTAATCCATGCAAAAGTTCTTATTGATCATCGCCCTGTTGGGAATCCTTTTATATTTTATCTCCAATAAAATCATAAAGGCTGGGAAATCCATGGCCATAAAAAGACAGGCCAAACAAGGTTATGTATTGGTAGACAGCAATGAGCAATTGATCAATAAAGTCATAAAAAGCTGTTTATATAGTGTGGGTATTGGTGTAATCCTTTTGGCCATTACGTTATTTTTGGCGATGAAGGTCAAAATCCTATTGTTGATGCTTCCGATCAGCTTATACCTGATCGGGCAGATCCTGATCCTGAACAACCACCTCAAGTATGCCAAAGAACAGGAGATCTGGTTCAACCCGCAAAATAGTGATGTATTAGTGGAATGGACAAGCGGCAATCAGATCCGCTTCAACCTTCTAAGGGATATTCAAGGCATACGATCTGTGAAAGCTATCCAAAAAAATAATAAGGTGTTGTTTGGTTATTATGAACTCATCGTCCAGAACAACCCCTTGTATATTCCCTTTCTATTGGAGGAAAACCCACTTAATAAACGATTCTTTCAATCCATAAAGGATAACTACACCATCGCGCAAAAGTCTTCCCTCTTCCCCATGATCTAATGGCTTCGGCTATCTTTTAGATCTTTGGGAGCTTATAGCCATTATGGTATGGAGCTGCAAGCAGTCTATTCGCTTCCGCTTCTTTAAATTGCTGTCGCTCTTTGTTCCAATAGATTTTCTTACCGGTCCGGTAGGCAATATTTCCCATTTGGGATAATTTGGCAATATGGCTCCCGATTTCCAAGGGTGCATTTAATAAGCTTGGATTCTTGGCCTTCACCGCTTCAATGAAATTATAGGTATGCAGATCCAATCCATTATCCACTTTCTTCTGCAAAGGTACAGGCTCCATTTTCTTTCCTTCCGGAATCACCTCCCAGCCATTCCGATCGACCACTAACGTACCATTATTACCGATAAAGGCAATACC
Source organism: Sphingobacterium tenebrionis (assembly GCF_037126265.1). Taxonomy (NCBI): domain Bacteria; kingdom Pseudomonadati; phylum Bacteroidota; class Sphingobacteriia; order Sphingobacteriales; family Sphingobacteriaceae; genus Sphingobacterium; species Sphingobacterium tenebrionis. The sequence goes on along the minus strand of NZ_JAYLLN010000030.1, from coordinate 21,152 downwards.
ATGTTCCCTGTTATATGGTCCTCCGGAAATACTTGCAGCATGTTCCCACAGGAGGTTAAATCCGTCGAACTCATAAACAGTAGTCAAGGTATCAGGAGTTTCTCCTGCATCATCGGGATAGGCAAATTTACCTCCCGCCGCCATGATGGATTTTGGATCGGAGACTTTCATTCCAATCAGGGCATAATCCAATAGATGCACCCCCCAGTCGGTCATCAGGCCGCCGGCATAATCCCAATACCACCTAAAATTATAATGGAACCTATTGGCATTAAAGGGTCTTGATTTTGCAGGACCGATCCAGCGTTGGTAATCAACCCCTTGAGGCACCTCGCTGTCTGCCATCGCAGGAACACGCTGCTTCCAGCCAAGATAAGCCCAAGCCTTCACCAACCTGATCTTTCCCAATTTACCGGAATGCACAAAGTCTATGGCGTCCCGGAAATGCTGCTGCGATCGCTGCCACTGGCCTACCTGCACAATCCGCTGGTATTTATCCCTGGCAGCCAGCATGGTATTGCATTCCACAATGGAATTCCCAATAGGCTTTTCGACATATACATCTTTACCCGCCTTCACCGCGTCAATCATCTGTAAGCAATGCCAATGATCTGGTGTACCTATCATCACCGCATCCACCTCCTTATCCTTCAACAGGTCCTCGTGTTTTTTATAGACTTTGGGGTTCTGACCAAGCTTTTTCAACTGGGCCAATCGGTCACTGATGACCTGATCATCGATATCACAAATGGCTGTACAAACGACATCCGGATGTTTCAACAAGGAATTCAGATTAGACCAACCCATCCCTTTGATGCCGATTGCAGCAACTCTTATTTTCCCTGCGTAACCCAAATTCTTGGCATAAAGGGAAGATAACTGTAAAGCAGGTATCAACAAAACGGACTTTTGGATAAAATCTCTTCTGGAAAGCGTCATAATGTTTAGGTTTTTTCTGAAATACTAAAATAATGAGCCTAATCCAATAATAATATAACTTTAACTGGAAATTGTGTAACAATTTCAAACCCCTTTCTAGCGACCTTTGTTACTATATTAACAGGGATAAACCATGAACAAGGAAAAAACATATAAAGTGTCAGGCATGACCTGTAATGGTTGCAGGACAAACGTGGAGAAAAAACTCAATGAATTGGAGGGAGTACATGCCGAAGTAAATCTTTCGAAAGGGGAAGCAAAAATCCATTCGGAGGAGGAGCTGGATGAAAACGCGCTCCAGGAAAAATTAGATGAACTAGGCGGCGCCTACCAGATACATTCGGATGCACATGCCCATCAGCATCATGGAGCGCATCAGCACAAAGAGCCGGAATTGTCCGAAAGTGGGCAATATATCTGTCCGATGTTCTGTGAAGGAAAAGATAAGATCTATACGGAACCAGGGCGTTGTCCTGTTTGTAATATGCATTTACGCCCTATCGAAAAGGTGGACTTTAATGCCCCATCCCATCAAGCAACCAGCGAAAAACCGAAAACGACTGCAAGTAATGCGGGGAAATATTATTGTCCGATGATGTGCGAAGGCGACAAGGTCTATGATAAATTTGGCTCCTGTCCGGTCTGCGGGATGAACCTGGAAAAGATTCCAGAAATAACCCTTAAGGTGGAATATACTTGTCCCATGCACCCAGAGATAGTGCAGGACCATCCGGGCAATTGCCCCATCTGTGGGATGGACCTGGTGGCAAACCAAGTATCGGAGGCCGACGACGAACATTATAAAAGTCTATTAACGAAATTCTGGATCAGTGTAGCTTGTACCGTTCCGATTTTCATCCTTTCCATGGGCGACATGCTTCCTGGACAACCCATCAGCAAGATCATCCCCTATCATATCAATGCCTGGATCCAATTGATCCTGACGCTTCCAGTCGTATTCTATACCTGTTGGATGTTTTTTGAACGTGCATGGACTTCCTTTAAAACCTGGAACCTGAATATGTTCAGCTTAATCGGACTGGGTGCTGCCGCTGCCTTTATCTTCAGTCTATTGGCATTTTTCTTTCCGCAGATTTTCCCAGCAGAACTGAAAGGCCATCATGGCGAGGTGCATCTCTATTTTGAATCGGTAGCCGTTATCCTGACTTTAGTCCTTCTCGGCCAGGTCATGGAAGCTAAAGCCCATTCCCGGACAAATTCAGCCATCAAGGAATTGATCAAATTGAGCCCTGCAGAAGCTATTCTGGTAGAAAATGGAAAAGAAAGAAAGGTTTCCATTCATGATGTGAAAGTGGGTGATGTGCTTCGCGTACGTGCGGGTGATAAGATACCGGTAGATGGCTTGGTAACTGAAGGTTCTACTTCCATCGATGAATCCATGATCACCGGTGAGCCTATCCCGGTAGAAAAGAATGCCGAAGACCAAGTAATAGCAGGTACCATTAATGGTAACCATGAAATATTGATGAAAGCCAATCGGGTGGGTAGCGAAACCTTGTTATCCCAGATCATCCAATTGGTGAATGACGCCAGTAGAAGTCAACCACCCATCCAAAAGTTAACGGATAGGATCTCTAAAATATTTGTACCAACGGTGATCGTTATTGCGATCCTTACCTTCTTGGTCTGGAATTTTATGGACATTCCGAACAGTACAGCCATGGCATTCTCCAATATGCTGGCTGTTCTGATCGTAGCCTGTCCATGTGCACTGGGTTTGGCAACTCCAATGTCTGTCATGGTGGGGATCGGAAAAGGTGCGAAATCAGGAATTCTGATCAAGAATTCCGAAGCATTGGAAAAACTGGAAAAAGCAGATGTGCTGATCGTCGATAAGACCGGTACGATCACAAAAGGTAAACCTTCTGTTTCGGAAGTGATATCTGGAAATCCAAAGTTCAAGGAAGACGATATCCTTCAGATTGCAGCATCCGTAAATAAAAACAGTACCCATCCCCTTGCACAGGCCATGCTTGATAAAGCCAATGAAAAAGGATTACAGGTATTGGATGTGGTCCAATTTGAAAACATTGCCGGAAAAGGAGTTTCTGGAAAAATCCACCACCTTTCGGCCCTGTTGGGTACACCTCGATTGATGAAGGAACAGCATGTATCGCTTAGCGCAGAGCAAGAAGCGCAGATCGAAGAATTACAGAAAAAAGGTAACTCGGTATCGGTATTAGCGATTGACAAGCAGTTTGCCGGTATTGTTGCTGCCTTCGATGCACTAAAGGAGAGCAGTGTCGAAACCTTGAAGAAGTTTCAGGAAGAGGGCATTGAAGTTTATATGTTCACCGGGGATAATAAAAATACCGCAGAAATCGTGGCTAAAGAAGCCGGTATAAAGCATGTACAAGCAGGCCTATTGCCTGAAGATAAATTGAAGGGCATAAAGAAACTGCAGGCGGAAGGTAAAAAGGTCATTATGGTGGGCGATGGAATCAACGATGCCCCTGCCTTGACCCAAGCCGATATCGGCATTGCCATGGGAACAGGAACGGATGTTGCTATCCAAAGTTCTGAAATCACCTTGGTGAAAGGCGATCTTACAGGCGTGCATAAAGCCTATCGATTGAGTAAGGCTATGTTGAGCAACATCAAACAGAACCTTTTATTTGCTTTCTTATATAATGTAATTGGAATTCCTATTGCAGCGGGTGTATTATACGCCGCAACAGGTTTGCTGATGTCGCCAATGATCGCAGCAGCCGCCATGAGTTTGAGTTCGGTTTCCGTAATTTTAAATTCTTTACGATTGAATGCGCTGAACTTGGAAAAGTAAAATTTACCTATATAAATAAAAGCAGACAAATGTGCACTGACAAACTGACCTTTTTAAGGTGTTTGTCAGTTTTGGCATAAAATCATGCTTTAAAGCTATTGTAGTCCTATTGTCACGAAATCTGGCTCTCCTTGGAGAGACTTTTTCTTTTTGCGCTATCAATCAATCGCTTACAAAATCATAAAAATTTAATGACAATGGCAGAAACATACATCCTATCACTTTGGCACAGGTATTGAATAATTGACCGTACATGACAATTAAGTCAAATATTAAAATAAATAATCATGAAAAAATTATTACTTACTTTAACAGCTGTTTCAGCATTATCATTAGCAGCAAACGCACAAACTGAAAAAGGAAAATTCTTATTAGGTGGTACAGTTAATTACGAAGGAACAAGCATTAAAGATAACGATGCAAAAGATAACAAGTTTGGAATTGCTCCACAAGTGGGTTATTTCGTAGCAGATAATATCGCGGTAGGTACTGGTATTGGTTACAGCTGGTCAGAAACTGAAACTGAAGCTGGTGTAAAAAACACAAACAATGCCTTCACTTTAGCACCTTTTGGTAGAATGTACTCCGCTAACCAAGGTCCTGTTAAATTCTTCGGACAATTATCAGTTCCTATGGCATGGGGTAATCATGAAATAGATGGTACTAAAATTGGAAATACATCAAGCTATGGTGTAGAATTGGCTCCAGGTATCGCTTATTTCCCAACTAGCAACATCGGTATCGATTTTAAAGTAAAAGGTCTTTACTTCAACTCTGAAAAAAGTGAAGTGGATGCTACAAATACCTCTACAACAGTGAATAAATACGGCTTAAATGCTGATTCATTCGCTCCATCTGTAGGTGTTACTTTCCACTTTTAATAGCAAATAGAGATAAATGTGAATAGAAAAGGGTTGGTTCCAATTGGACCAACCCTTTTTATATAGACTATTTCAGGAACTTATATTTTACGGTTCCCCCTAATTTCATGGAGTTTTTGGTTCCAAATGAACCCAGTTCCATTTCTAATAAGTCGCCATTTCTCAAGGGCGCTTGATAGCCGACTCCCAAGGAGCTATACAGGCTATTGATACTTCCTCCTTTAATGATTGTGCCATTATCCATTTGGGATTCACCATACTCGTAAGCGTAGCCCAACGCACCTCCTAAATAAAAGGAACCCACATAATACCTTGCGCCTAAACTGGCCGAGTACAGATGGTGTTTGAGCAGGCCTTCATCATCACTGGAAAAATCCGAACCGGTCAGTTCTTTTCTGGTCTGTTCATAACTTAGGCCTGCAGTAAAACCTACTGATCGGAAAGGTTTATACTCATACATCAACCCCGCTCCATAGGATGGCCCCTTTAATTTGAAGTCATATCCAGCAATTGGTCCCAGACCTAATCGATGCTTTTCGGGAAGATCTAAGGTTTGAGCTTTAAGATGGCTTGTTAAACAAACAGCGCCAAAAACAAAAATTAATGTAAATTTTTTCATTTTGATGATTATTTAATGCGTTAAACATGTAATAGAATACATCAAAAATAGGTTACCACTCGTAGATATTAATATTTTTAACTTAGATTAACAATTTGTATATCAATATGTTAACTTTTGTTAATTAACATTATTTAATTCTCCTTTTAGGTTTCCGGACTGTATTAAGAAATCCAGATAGGTAGGGCGATCTGCTTGAGGAGATTGGCGAGGTTAACTGTTGAGCTCTCCTCCGGTTTCACCCACCTGACCTCTTCAATTTCTGCTTGCGCAAGCCACACTTTATCCGAATCAGCTAATTGGCATCGGAATACAAACCCCCTTACCGTCTTTCCTTTTTCATTCACCGCTTGGGCTTCATGCACGGTCAAAAAGGAACACTGCTCCTCTCTAAGGCTTAGACCTATCTCCTCTTCCAATTCGCGGATCAGGGTATCCACTGGTCGTTCATTGCTCTCGATCTTTCCACCAGGAAGTTGATAATAGGTCGATCCGAATTTACGCACCGTTAGCAGCTCATTCTTTTTATTGATGATGATGGCAACAGCAATCTTTATAAATCCATTTGGCTCCATAACTACAAAAAAAAGCTAAATTTTTCGAAATCCGCAAACTTGGAATGATTTTTAGGCTCTAAAGCTTAAGAAACAGTTTTAGTATCAAAAGTTTTGATATTTTTACTAAAATTGACAAAAACACTAAACATTACCAAACTATTCGAATGAGAAATACGATTTTCTTTATCTTTCTTTTTGTTATTATAGCAACAGCTGCCTGTAAAAATTCATCTAAAAACAGCAGTGCTGCGGAACTTCGGAGAAAAGATTCCCTAGAAAAAGTAAAGGAAGCTAAAGAAGCAGCTGAAAAGGCTGAAAGAGAAAAGCCTCGTACAGCTGCGGACATCAAACTGGACAAGGACATCCAGTTTGAAAAATATACTTTGGAAGATGTTTATCCTTATGAGGATACTACCCGGATATTTCAGTTTGATAAGATAAAAGAAAAACTAGCCCATATCGAGAATTTCATGAGGATGCCTCATGTCTATGGTGTCCTGGACAATTATAAAAACCGGAATGGCGAAGCTGCGGTTGTAGAGAATTTTGTAAGGAACGCCTATAAACGGGTTTCCGACACCTTGGGGAATGAAAAGTACCAATCTGCTCCTTTATATCAATCAGAAAACAGTAAGAAACCGAGTAGATATGGGCGCGATGGTTCCTTAGTGGCCATTGAAAGCAGTGATACCTTGGACATGGTTAAAGTGACCGGTTTATCCTTTGAAGGTACTTGGTATGTGCCGAAAAGATATGTCAAATCGAAGGGAGATTCGGTGAAAATTGCCCATGTTGCGGTGGTAGATGTTACAAACCAAAATATTTGTGTGCTGGAAAGAACGGGTGAAAATGAATGGAAAATCAGGTCGATGAACCCGGCAACTTCGGGCCGTCATAAGCCTCCTCATGCGATGGAAACTCCGCTAGGAATCTTCTTCGTTCAGGAGCAAAAAGCCAAGATGTTCTACTTCAAAGACGGCACGAAATCGATCGAGGGATATGCCCCATATGCGTCCCGATTCACGAATGGAGGCTATATTCACGGTGTTCCGGTCAATAATCCGAAAGGAAAAATCATTGAGTATAGTTGGTCCTTGGGAACCACGCCACGATCGCATATGTGTGTGCGGAATGCGTCCTCTCATGCCAAGTATGTGTACGACAATTTTAAGCCCTTCCAATCCTTGGTGGTGGTGATTGATTAATACTATTTAACATTTTGATTGTCAATTTTTTCCTAATTTTGTACCCGAAGATTAGGAAAAGTGCTTATGAACAAATTATTGCTATTATCCCTGTGGGCAATCGCAACTTCAGGATTCAACGTAAACCAAAACCATTCCAACATTATTCAGGAATCGACATCAGAAATTGTTAAAACTACTGAGGTTAGCAAAGACCCTATCAGAGGACTTTATGATGAAATGAAACTTTCATCGATTTTAAAATGGGAAGCTTTCGAGCAGGCCATGCAAGGATACAACCAACTCCGAGCAAAGAACAAAGACATCATTACCGTGATCGACTTCACCTTACCATCTACCGAAAAGCGGATGTATGTGATCGATCTGAAAGCGAAAAAATTATTATTCCATAACATCGTATCCCACGGAAGAAACAGTGGCGAAAAATACGCTACTTCTTTCTCCAACAAACATGGATCTTTCCAAAGCTCCTTAGGATTCTATGAAACACAGGAAACCTACAACGGCGGAAACGGATTTTCCTTACGCTTGAACGGTTTGGAAAGAGGAATCAATGATCAGGCTAGACCACGTGCGATCGTTATCCACGGTGCAGATTACTGCAGCACAGACGTCATCAAATCCACTGGAAGGTTAGGAAGAAGCTATGGCTGCCCTGCCCTACCAAGAGAATTGAACAAACCGATCATCAACACCATCAAAGACGGCAGCTTATTGTTCATCTATTCGCAGAACAAAGAATACTTGGCCAGTACAAAAATCATCAAAGCGCCGAAATTGAACCAACCTACCAATACTATGATTGCGACACAACACGACGCAGAATTGGATAAAGGTAAAGGCGTTCTGAACTAAGATTAAGAACATAACAATAAAATATCATAGCAGAGGCTGTATCAATATACCGATACAGCCTCTGCTGTTTTAAAAGCTTTATTGTTATAATAGGACAATACATATTTTATCATTACCTGCTTCGAGGTGCAAGCGCCATGTAAGTGCCCTGTAAGTGAGTTGTAAGTGACTTTAGGCACTTACATACTACTTGCAGCCTACTGACAATATCGGTTCATAGGGGCTCTTCCTATGTCTTGAACTTCCCACGTCATTGCGACACCCACGTCATTGCGACACCCACGTCATTGCGAGGAACGAAGCAATCTTTCGATATGTCATGGTGAGCGTAGTCGAACCATCTGTTCGTTTATCAGCGTACAGATCCTTCGACGATGCTCAGGATGACAGTGTTCAAAGTTTGCTTCGTCGTGCCTCCTCGCAATGACGTGTAGAACTCCTCGCAATGACGTGTAGAACTCCTCGCAATGACGTGTAGAACTCCTCGCAATGACGCGGAGGACATCTTGCAATGACGTGGAGGACATCTCGCAATGACGCGGTGAGGCAAAAAAAACATTACAAACAAAAAAAGGCTGAACCATTTATCATGATTCAGCCTGTTTAAGCGCTTGTAGTGTCTAACTACTAAATACTATCTACTTGATACTAAACAATACCTAACTACTAAAATAAGCCCTTACATTCTTTCCTTCCATCCAGTTCATAAAGGCTTTGTTCACCACCTTATTTCCTCCTGGAGTCGGATAATTACCGGAGAAGTACCAATCCCCTTTATGGTTCGGACATGCTTCATGTAAATTCTCCAATGTTTGGAAGATCACTTCAACCTCTGCTTTTAGGCTATGTGGTTTAATAATCCTAGCAATCTCTTGAGATATCTCCTCATCGGTGAATGGTTCATAGATCGCTTTCACATAATTCTGCACCTTTTCTCTTGGAAGCGTCGTCGATGCCAGACATTTCTGGTAAACCTCCTCAATAATATGTGCCAATCCTTTTTTACGCAATAGGGAGATCGCAGCTTCAAAAGCAACAAACTCACCCATGCGGGACATATCAATACCATAACAGTCCGGGTAACGGATCTGAGGGGCTGAAGAAACGATTACGATCTTCTTAGGATGCAAACGATCCAAGATGGTTAAAATACTTTGTTTTAAGGTCGTTCCCCGTACGATGGAGTCATCGATGGCAACAATGGTATCTTCATGGTCACGAACGATACCATATGTGGTATCATAGACATGTTGAACCATATCCTGGCGATCTGCATCTTGCGTGATGAACGTACGTAATTTAGCATCTTTCACGTTCAATTTCTCGAAGCGTGGTTTCATGCTCAATACCTCTTCCATTTCCTCGTCGGTGATCTTATCGTCTCTATTTAAAAGGATATCCTTTTGGCAATTTCTCACATAGGCATTGATACCATCCATCATCCCATAATAAGACACTTCAGCCGTATTTGGAATGAAAGAGAATACCGTATTCTTGATATCGTTGTCGATGGACTTCAACACCTGCGGACAAAGCAAACGTCCTAAGGATTTACGTTCCTGATAGATATCCGCATCCGAACCTCTCGAGAAATAGATACGCTCGAAAGAACAGGATTTCTGTTCAACGGGCTCACGGAACATTTCTTCTGAAACCGTTCCATCTTTTTTCGCGATCAAGGCATGACCTGGTTTGATCTCTTTCACCGCATTCAATGGAATATTGAAGGCTGTTTGAATCACCGGTCTTTCCGATGCTACCACAAGAACTTCATCGTCCTGGTAATAGAATGCCGGACGGATCCCCGCTGGGTCACGCATCACGAATGCATCCCCATGTCCAAAGATCCCAGCAATGGTATAACCACCATCCCAGGTTTTGGCTGAACGGGTCAATATATTGGAAACATCAATGTTTTTGGCAATCTGCGCAGAAATCTCAATGTTCGACAGGCCATCTTTTTTGAACTTATCGAACAATTGTTGGTTTTCTTCGTCCAGGAAGTGTCCGATTTTTTCCAATACCGTAACGGTATCGGCTTGTTCCTTTGGATGCTGGCCCAGGTCGTAAAGCTGTTGTAAAAGCTCATCAACATTGGTCATATTGAAGTTACCAGCAACTACCAAGTTTCTGGACATCCAGTTGTTCTGACGAAGGAATGGGTGACAGCTTTCGATGCTGTTTTTACCATGGGTTCCATAACGTAAGTGACCAAGTAAAACCTCGCCCGTAAAACTTACGTTCTCTTTTAACCATTGAGTGTCTTTCGACTCCTCTGGATAAGCCTTTTGTACAGCTGCAAATTTCTTCTGAACATATTCAAAGATCTCAGCTACTGCAGATGAACCCATCGCTCGGTATCTGGAAATATAACGGTTGCCGGGAGGCACGTCGAATTTAATCGTCGCGATCCCTGCCCCATCCTGACCACGGTTGTGCTGCTTTTCCATAAGCAGGTACAACTTGTTGATCCCGTAGTAGGGCGTACCATATTTTTCTTGATAATAAGATAGGGGTTTTAACAGTCGGATAAATGCGATCCCGCACTCGTGTTTTATAGCGTCACTCATAGCTTGAATTGATGCTGCAAAGGTACGGATTTTTGAAAAAATCTCCTATACATAAAGGGGTAAAAAATGTCGTGAAAAATCTGCTTTTTACAAATAGATTATATTAGTCTTCAAAAGCTGTTTTTTCGCGTTTTAAGGCATTGTATTCCACAAATCTCTCCCTACGGGACTGTAATTCCATTTTCTCCAATCGCTGCCAGGTCATGTAACTGTTCACATAACTCCCTCCGGACAAAATAGGTTCAACTGATTTCAGATAAAGGATATCGCCTTCGAAATCTATTTTTCGCACCTGCAATTGTCCTTCCCAATTGGGGAAGGAAGAAGTCTGAATAGCATAGGTAACCGTCGCTGTATTATTATCAATCTGATAGGATCCGGCAAAAGCAATAAAACCTTTTACGCAGGAAAGCAATTCCTCTTCGTTCACAATGAAACGATCATTGGAACTGAACAGACCTCGTTCGGAACTGGAAATCTGGACAGACATATGTCCATCTGGACCATAAATTAGGGATCCTTTCGGATTTTTGCCCATGGGAAAAGTGGAATCGAGACCATTCAATGGGACTTCTATATAGGAAAGTAGTGACCAAGTGCCAACTAACTCATTTTTCAATGTTGTCATTTAGGGTATTATTGTTTATGTGAATAACGGTGAAAATTCATTAATAGTTTGTAACATTCTTTATATACAAATTTTCGATAGCAAAATTTCCTTTTTATCTTCGCTGATGATGAGCGAAAATTGTTTTTGTGGGTCTGCCCTACCTTATGGGCAATGTTGTGAATTGGTGCACTCGAATCTTAAGAATGCCGAAACATGCGAGCAATTGATGCGTGCTCGGTATACAGCATTTGTGTTACAAAAGATAGATTTTATCTATGAAACTTTCCATCCCCAGACCCGAAGGTTTCAGAACAAAAAAGAAATTGAACAATGGAGTCGCGAATCTAATTGGCAGGAACTTAACATCCTGAAAACCACCCCATCAACAGTTGAATTCAAAGCCATTTATTTGGATAGGAATATGGTTTTGCAGGAGCATCACGAGAAATCCAATTTCAAAAAACTGCAAGGAATATGGTATTATGTAGATGGAAAGCTCCTTGCTTAAGAAAAAAGTTTTTTAAGCCTATCTACTATTTATTGAAATTTAGTAAATTAGGTTATAAACAACAAAATCGATTATGGGAAAGTTTGTAATCTCTACTAGGAAAAACGGAGAATTTCAATTCAACCTAAAGGCTTCCAACGGCCAGGTTATTTTAAGTAGCGAAGGCTACACCACCAAAGCAGCTTGTGAAAATGGCATTGCATCAGTAAAGAAGAATGCTGCAGATGAAAGTAAGTTCGACAAATTGACAGCGAAGAACGGTAAGTTCTATTTCAATCTGAAAGCTGGAAATGGTCAGATCATCGGTACAAGTGAAATGTACGAAAGTGAAGCAGGTCGCTCAAACGGTATTAAATCTGTTATGGAGAATGCTCCAGATGGGCCTGTAGATGATACAACAACTCATTAATACAAAGAGCCGCCCTGAGGCAGCTCCTGTATAATCAAAAGGTTCTGATGTGAGATCAGGACCTTTTGTTTTTATATTCATTTGGTCTGATTACCAAATAACAATCCTTTTATCTTTAGGAACATAAAGCTTATCGCCTTCTTTGGTTCCAAATGCCTTATGGAATGCGTCCAAGTTGATGGTTGGTCCAATCGCACGGTATTGCGCTGGCGAATGTGGATCTGTTTTCACTTGGTTCACCACAAATTCATCCGTGGTTTTCGCTCTCCAGATGGTTGCCCATGAAAGGAAGAAACGCTGATCTTGGGTATAACCATCGATCAGACCTGGGTTCCCTTTATCTTTTAGGTAAGCTTGCATAGCATCAAAAGCAACCGATGATCCACCAAGGTCACCGATATTCTCGCCCAAGGTAAATCTACCATTTACAAATACACCTGGTACCGGTTCATAAGACTCGAACTGTGCAACCAAGGCATCTGCTGCTTTTTCAAATTTAGCACGGTCTTCATTGGTCCACCAGTTGCTCAGGTTTCCATTACCATCATATTGCGAACCTGAATCATCAAAACCATGGGATAATTCGTGACCTATTACGGCACCAATTCCGCCAAAGTTTACTGCAGGATCTGCTTTGTAATCATAGAAAGGCGGCTGAAGGATAGCTGCCGGGAATACAATCTCGTTGAACATTGGATTGTAGTACGCATTTACCGTTTGAGGTGTCATACCCCACTCCGACTTATCCACTGGCTTTCCTTGTTTCGCCAAGTTCTCCTTAAATGACCATAATTTCGCATTATTTACATTCTCTACCAACGAAGTACCGATCGTTAAAGAAGAATAATCTTTCCACTTGTCCGGGTAACCGATCTTCACATTGAATTTTGACAATTTCTCCAATGCTTTTTCTTTCGTAGTTGGCGACATCCAAGCCAAGTTCTTGATATGTAGATCAAATGATTTGATCAGGTATTGAACCAATTCCTCACAGGCCTGTTTCGCTTCTGCCGGGAAATTATCCTTCACATAGATTTTTCCCAAAAGCTCACCCACTGTACCATTCACAAACTCCAATCCGCGCATATCCAAGGCACGTTGTTCTTGCTGACCTTTTAAGGTACGACCATAGAAATTAAAGGAAAGTTCATCCAGTTCTTTGGTCAGGTAGCCTGTAGCATCATCCATTACATGGAATTTCAGATATTCCTTGATCACCGGTAGGTTTTCCTGATTGACGATCTTATCCAGATTCTGGTAATATTTAATTTCGCCAATGATCACCGTGTCAGCTTGGAAACCTAAGGTTTTCACATATTTCGCTACATCGATGTTCTTCACCATTTTGCCTAGATCCTTCACCGCAACTGGGTTATATCGTTTCTGTGCATCTCTGGATTCTTCTACCGTTTTTAGGTTAGCAGCGATCAACTTTTCGAACTCGATTACTTTAGGACCTTTCAGATCTCTAGTTCTTGGGTCGATCTTGTTGTATAGGGTATTGATGTATTGATTATAGTTACCCAACGTTTCGGTGTTTTTCTCATCTACCTTTTGGTAATAGTTACGCCCAAGGCCTAAACCTCCACCACCAAGATAAACAGCATTCATTTTACTGTTTTTCATGTGCGCATAAACATATGCCCCAAAGAATGGGTTTCCGCCGGTAGCACCATATTTCACGAAGTAATTATACAGGTCGTTCAGGTTGTTCACCTTATCGATATCCGCTAATTGTTGGCGGATTGGCTCGTATCCTAATTTATTTCTGGTTTCGAAATCCACATAGGAACGGTAAAGGTCAGCGATTTTCTGTCCATCCGAACCTTTCTCGAACTTCTGGTCCAGAGATTCCTTTAGGATCTTTAAAGACGCCTTATCCGTATTTTCTCTAAGCTCGTCGAAAGAACCCCAACGCGCTTTATCGGAAGGGATCTGAACCGTTTTCATCCAATTACCATTTACGTAATTGTACAGATCATCTTGTGGGCGGACAGTTTTGTCCATGTACGACGGATTGATCGCTTGATGTTGCTGTGCATAGGAGAATCCTGTGCTGGCCATCAAAGCCGCCATAAATACATATTGTTTCATAATTAAACCTTTTGTTTTATAGTAATAGAACGAAGAACGTTCTTATTACAAACATAAGAATTCTAACCCAAAATGGTTAATTTGCGCTATGTATTTAGAAATCGACGGTAAAGGCTATGAATTGGTCAGTTCAACGGAGGAAGGGATCATCCTGGATCTGAAGAACCCTGCCTTACCAACAATCTATGCACATCCCCTGATCTCCATGGAAGAGGTTAAAACCTATATCCGGCAGCAATCTTTCAGGTTCCCAGCGAATGAAAAAAGTGGTATCGCCCTGGAATTCATGCACATGGAACTTTTTGATAAAAAAACAGCTGTAAAAATCACCCGAGGAAACAAGTTCGACTGTTTTGAAAAGGGTGATATGGTTTATTGCCAGATCAAAAAGAATGAAATCATAAACGAAGAAAAACTCCAGGAGAAAATAGCCGGAAAAATATTTGAACAGTTTATATTGAACAGGGTCTCCCACTGGGAAGAGGAACTTGGCTTTTTGATTTCACAGATCTCTTTCAGAAAGTTAAAAAGCAGTCCGTATGTAGTTGATAAAACTGAAAAAAGCATTACGTTCAATAAGAAGAATATTACATTGACCAAGCAGATGAATGATTCCCATGTGTTCTAGAGCATGAATGAAATGTTGAAATAAAAAATGCCCTGAAGGATTAACTCCTCAGGGCATTTTTCTTTAAGGTTTGTTACGCTTTTAACCAAAGATACTGTTCAGTTCCTTGGCCAAACGCAAGCCAGCTTTCAATAAACACTCTTCCATTGGACTCTTGAACTTAAAGATATAGTCATAGGAAAGTTTGTTGTTTTTTGCTACATCATCATAGATGATATTCGCAAGCTTATGCGATTCATATAGCCATTCCTCCAATGTGGAATTGGTGTATTGCTTATAGAAATATTTCTCATAGTCCAATACCCGAGCAAACTCGGTATAGGACCATTTTTCATTGTCAACAAGGTCGCTGTCCCAAACGCGATGAATATTGCCCTCACGACCAAAAAAGGTAATGGAGATCCGATTTCCACCTAAATCTTCCGCCCGACTGACATGCATCGGCTGGTGCGCATCGCCCAAGAGATGCACCAAAAAATAAAAAGCTTGCTGCCTTTGTTCCAAGGTCAACTCCTTATTGACCACCTGTTTTCTGACCCGGTTGTAGGCTTTGTACAGGTTCTCTTCTGGTGAATTCTGCAAGGCAACTAAAAACTGCTCGTAGGTCAGGTTTCCGGCTGTATTCAAAAAATGCCAAGATCCGGTACGATTGATCAGGGTATCCGGAGATGATTTGATGAAGTCTGCCCAATTGGACCAATAGGCCAGTTTTTGGTGACCAATCAATTTCTCTATGTTTCGCTTAGCTTTGCGGTTGAGGTGTTTTTCGGCAATCTCTGCAATCACCCGGTGCCCGGTCATTCCCCAAGCCATCACATCCTGGCTGCTTGTCAGGATCATAAAAAACACTAGAATTCTACCTACTAGTTTCATATATACTGTTATTATTTATTGATATTATTTAAAGAGTTCAAAACCATACTGCGCGGAAGACCAAAAACTATCCAATGCCATGATCCTTGGTTTGAAAAAGGAAATCAGCTGTGGCCAATCTTCCTGTTTGAAAACACTAACACCCCTTATATCAATGAATATCCTGGACTTTGCTTTTCCGTACTCATCGTAATAATCAAAATCCCAGATCCATTCTTCTTGGAGTTCCTCTAAAAGCATTTGTTCATATTCCTTGAACTGCTCCCAAATCAATGCCCTGATGCCTTCGTCAGGATTAGCGATTTCAATAGCAATTGTCGCGTGTTTATTATCGGCGTCCATCCTGAAAAACAGGTGTTTGATACCGGTTTTATAGTTTACCCAAGTGACCTTCTCCCCATCTACATTAGGAACCACGGACATATATTGGCCGAAACTGGTCCAAAAGTTTTCTTTTATCTTCTTCGCTTCTTCTCTTGAGTACAAATCGTTAATTTTAGGCAAAGCTAGGAATCTCCCTAAACTTTTATCCACTTTAGGTTGTTTATTATTAAAAAATTACAATGAACAAGAAAAAATCACTTATCGCATTATCTGCCGTTGCATTAGGGTCTGTGCTATACAACTACCTGAAACCCATCCGCTCTAACGTGGAAGTTGTTCGCAATTTCGATATCAACAAATATTTAGGTTTATGGTATGAAATTGCCCGATTGGATTTCAAGCATGAAAAGAACTTAAGGAATGTAAGTGCGACCTATGAATTCAATGAAGATGGCAGTATCAAGGTACTTAATCAAGGTATAGATATGCGTACCGGAGAATTAAAGCAAAGGACAGGAAAAGCGAAATTTATTGACAGTGAGACGGAAGGTGCATTAAAGGTTTCCTTTTTCGGACCGTTCTATTCCGGGTATAACATCGTTCAATTAAATCCAAATTACGAGGATGTATTGATCTTTGGCGAAAATCTGGATTATATGTGGATTTTATCCCGCAGCAAGGAGCTTTCGGAAGATAGAAAGAAAATCTATTTGGATTATGCCCTAGCTTATGGCTACCAGATCCAGAACCTCGTTTGGACCAATCAAGAAGATCTTGTGGATCAAACTAGCCAAATACTGGCTGAATAACGGAATAATTTAAGGTAGTATCCTGTGAGATCGCCTCGGCTATTTCTTGCAGGTCTGTAGCGGAAATGATGTTCTTCATGCCCGCATTGAATAGCTTACTTAGCTGAAGGGCCGCCTCAGGCTTTTCAGCTAGGCTGAGCAAAGAACTCCCCACATAGAAGTTCAATATGGATCCGGCATATTCGCCAAACAATTGAAAATCCAATCCCCTTCTTTCGGCACCTAAATGCTTGATGAATTTTTCAAAATCATCCTGAATCATGTTTTTCTGGGTCGTTGTTAGCATGTCCCAAAAATAATTAAATAAAAATAGGGATAGTAAAAAGATTAGATAATCTTTACTATCCCCGTTTTGTTCTATGCAAGCATAGAACGGTATGGTTGTATATAAGCGTTCTCTTGCTTAATTAATGTTGAGCAAAATTACTTACGAACACTCACAGAAACTCTTCTGTCTAGGATACGGTCAGACTCTGGTGCTGAAGCATCATACTTCGCAAATTCAGAACCATAACCTTCGGTCTCAATAACTTGAGCTCCTACCCCTTTCGCATCCAATGCATTTTTCACTGCAACGGCACGATCATTAGATAATTTCTTGTTAAGATCTTCATCACCAGTCTTGTCGGTATATCCACCGATTTTGATTTTGGTATCGGGGAATGCTTTCAAGATGGCAGCAATGTTATTTACCTGATCTTGGCTTTCCGGAACGATGGTCGATGTACCGGTTTCGAAATTAAGGTTATCAAAATCGAACCAACGGTTTTTCAGGTCATCATCCGACATGGTGCTGTAACCAGCGGTCAAGAACTGAACCAACTGATCTTCGATTCCGCCTTTGTAAGCGTTCAACGTACTTCCATCAGGAAGGGTAACCATGATCGATTCACGAGCTGGAACCGTTGTTGTGATGGTATCTGGCTCCACAGGATTAACAACAACCGTGGTATCAGTGGTCGCCGCTTTGTCATCATTGCGGAAGTTTTTACCAAACAGGAACCATAGTGCCAATAACAATAATGGAATCAGAAGCCACCAAAGACCACCCCCGCGCTTACGTTCTTCTTCTACCACCACCGGTTCATTGATGTTTCTTACCGGCGTAACTGGTTCAACGCGTTCTCTTACAGGCACTACTGGTTCTTCTACCAATACATCTTTTACAGGATCTACGATTGGCTCCGTACGGGAAATTCCATCTCCGAATAGGCCTAAGGAAAGGCCAGCTGGTAATGCACTCAAAAATCCGGCTTTGTTTTCGTTTAGGTCGCTGGAAATACGGCTAGCATTCCAATTCACCCCGTTCATGGTCAAGGCTGAAATAACAGATGGTACTGCAGCTTTTAATAAGTTCATGACCGAACCTCCGTTCATCCCCAAAAACCCTGATAATTTCTCTAGAACGAGGTCTAGTTTTCCGCCAAATAATTGGCCGATCAATCCTTGGGTCTCATTTCCAAATCCGGAATCTGGGCGGTCTATAGGAACATTGATGTCCTGCCCGGGTTCATTTGTTCCGGTGAACATTCCTTTAAATTTGTCTAAAATTCCCTGCAAAGCACCTTCTGGTTGCTGTTGTAGGCCCAAAAATAAAGCTGGAAGCGAAGCATCCAATCCTTTATTTACTTGTTCTGAAGTCAACCCTTCGCGTTGAGCTAATCCATTGATGGTATCTCCATCAAAAAGAGAGCGGGCTGCATTTAGCAATCGGTTTTCCATAATAAATACGATTAGTGATAATGCAGTAACAAACCATGTAACAATTTGTTTGCATGGGATTTCATTATTAAATTAATATTAACTTAACTTCTGAACCCTATTTTTGTAAACATATTATACATATTCGAAATACGACATGAATAAAAGACTATTTAATTTATTTTTAGCATTAATTCTTTTCACGGGTATAGCCAATGCCCAAAAGCAACCGAAGTATATCTTTTTCTTGATTGGAGACGGAATGGGTCTTAGCCAAGTAAATGTAGCGGAAGCATTTTTAGCTGCTCAACAGAATAAGAATGGTACCCTACCTTTGGTTTTCAGTAAGTTTCCTCATGTTGCTTTCGCGACATCCCATTCCCTATCGCATGGGGTTACGGATTCAGGAGCTGGTGGTACGGCTTTGGCGGTTGGCCATAAAACTAAAAATGGAGTGATCGGTATGGATAGTGCCGGTGTGAAACCTTATAAAAGCATTGCTTACCTTGCCAAAGAAAAAGGTATGAAAGTGGGTATTACTTCTAGCGTGAGTATCGACCATGCTACTCCGGCTTCTTTTTATGCAAACCAACCGGATCGCGACATGTATCATGAGATCGGTTTGGATATCATCAAATCTAAATTTGATTTCTTTGGCGGTTCAGGTTTCCTAAAACCAACTACCAATGCCAAAAAAGAGGAAGTTCCTTCCTTGTTGCCACAATTGGAAAAAGCAGGTTATAAATTGGTGAATGGTATTGCCGAATACAACCAGGCAAAAGCTTCTTCTGATAAGATCATTTTAATGAACAATAAAGGTGCAAATAATGTATCCTTAAAGTATGCGATCGACCAAAAGCCTGGTGATCTTAAGTTGGCGGAAATCACATCTGCAGCTATCGAATCCTTGAGCAAAGGAAAGAACGGTTTCTTCTTAATGGTTGAAGGTGGAAAGATCGATTGGGCTTGTCATGCTAATGATGGTGCCGCAACGATTCAGGAGGTTTTGGATTTCAATTCGGCGGTAGCAAAGGCTTACGAATTTTACCAAAAACACCCAGAAGAAACATTGATCGTGGTTACAGCGGATCATGAAACTGGAGGATTGGCTTTGGGTAATGGAAGTTCTACCTTACGTTTGAAAACCATTGCTAACCAAAAGATCTCTCAGGAAGTGATGTCTACATTGATCAACGACTTCCGTACTAAGAATGCATCAGCATCTTGGGATCAGGTGAAAGCTTTCCTAACAGAACATACTGGACTTTGGAAAGATGTTAAAGTAGCAGAGAAAGACGAAAAAGAAATCTTTGCAGCTTACGAGAAAAGTTTTGTGAACCACCAGAACGAAACGCAAAAAAGCTTATATGCATCCAATGATAAGATTGCTTCTTTAGCGGTAAACGCGTTGAACAAAGCATCTTCGTTGAGTTGGGCATCTGGAAGCCATTCTGCGGCTTATATTCCGGTATTTGCTATCGGTGTAGGTGCGGAGCAGTTCAAGAATAAAATGGATAATATCGATATTCCTAAAACGGTAGCAAAGATTGCCGGCTGGAATTTACCAGAATAATTGCTATGACTATAGTAGAAAAGTAACTGTAACAGTTAAATGAAAAAGGTGGGCCATTCGGAAATGGCCCACCTTTTTTGTGCTTTAAAAGCTATTCTATGATTTATATTATCTTATGAATTATATTATCTAATGAATTATATTATAATATGATTTTGTCTATTATGATTTTGCCGACGCAGCCATGGCCTCTGTTATAGGCAGGTTGGTTTCATTGGGGCTGGATAGGAACAATAATCGGTCTACCCGAACTTCGGTTTTCCGTTGCTCCATACCATTTCTATCGAGGTAGGTGTTATTGACCAGCTTGCCTTGGACAATCCAAAGGCTTCCCTTCTGCCCTTTTTTCTCCAAGACCCTGGTCAGGCTCCCCCAGATACTCAACGAGTGCCATTGCACGGTGGAAACCTCATTTTTATCTTTATCCAGGTAGGTTAAATTGGTCACAAAACTGATATGGCAATATTGGACCCCGTTTTGACTAACCTTTACCTGCGCATCTCTTCCTAATCTACCTAATAATTGTACTGAATTTTTTAATGAACTCATAATCATAACTTTAACTTGTTTTTATATATTAACTGCCAGAAGGCTTGATTACACAGTTCAAAGTTGCATCGTATGGCCAGCAACACTCGGATATCAATTAATTATAGCTGGATATAAATGTTTAAAATCGTTTAATTAGCTTATACAAACCCATATGGAAGAGAAAACCTGTTCAGAATGTCATCGGATCATTAGAGGAAGGTCGGATAAAAAGTTCTGTGATGATAATTGCCGTAATGTGTTCAATAACCGGAAAAACAGTAACGATGAGGATGTACTCCGAAAAATAAACCGAAAATTGAAAAGGAACAGGAGGATTTTGGAAACCTACCTGGGGGAAGAAAAAATGGTAAAGGTGAATAAAGTGAAATTATTATCGGAAGGGTTTTCTATTGATTACCACACTCATATATTAAATACGAATAAAGGGCAAACCTATTACTTTAGCTATGAATATGGTTTTCTGGAAATTGAGAATGGAATGATGCTGATCGTTAAGAATAGTAAGGAGAAACAAAAAACAGCTTGACAAGGTTCGTCATCGTAAGTTTGTAGGGAAGTTATAGGAATTAAAGAAACAGAATATAATTTTGTATTTCATTTAGGATACAGCGAGAGAGGGAGTAAGATTTTTAATCGTCATTG
>NZ_JAYLLN010000029.1:0-56656 GCF_037126265.1 Sphingobacterium tenebrionis | reverse complement strand
GTTTTTTGGTTGCACCTTAAGATACAAAATCTTGAGGACAAAAAACAGAAAAACCCCGCCATTTTTTAATGACGGGGTTCTCTTTTAAGAGACCTTTTTAGACAGCCTCTTGTGTATATCTTTGATTTTTTATTAGTCTCTTCTTCCGCCGAATAAAATGGAAGCATAGTACAACAACGTAACCAATGCGGATAATGCTGCTACCACATAAGTCATTGCCGCCCATTTTAATGCATCTTTTGCACCATCGTGCTCTTCCGTACTATGGGTAATGTTTGCCGTATTCAACCAGGCCAATGCTCTATTGGATGCATCAAACTCTACCGGAAGGGTAATAAAACTGAACACCGTCGTTAGGAACAGAGCACCCACACCAATGGCCAATACATAAAAATTGCCTGAAGCCGCCATGATCACACCTAAGAGCAACACCCAAGACACGATCTTAGAAGCCACACTCACCATAGGAACCATGGCCGAGCGGAACTGCAACCAAGAATAGGCTGTTGCATGCTGCACAGCGTGTCCACATTCGTGGGCTGCAACCGCCGCAGCAGCGACACTGCGACCGGCATATACATCCGGGCTCAAATTCACCGTTCTATTCGCTGGGTTGTAATGGTCCGTCAATTGTCCTTCTACCGAAATCACCTGAACATCACTGATCCCATTATCACGCAACATTTTTTGTGCAATCTCTGCACCGGACATGCCCGATGATAAAGGCATTTCCGAGTATTTCTTAAATTTACTTTTAAAGCGCCACTGGACTATCCAGCTCACCAACATAATTCCAATAAAAATTATCCAATACATATCTTTAATATTTTTTTTCTTATTTAATTACCTTTAACAAATCTGATTCCAAATCTTAATTCCTCCAAATAAATAAAAATATCCGACATTTTTGATGCATAAATTGGCAATTTTAGACAAATTGACATGGAAATTACGGATTTAGGGCATAAAAAAATCGGCAGGTAAAACCTGCCGATCTCCTATTTCGATTACTTAGTTCTATCCAAATTGAAATACCATATTATTCTCTTCGATCATTTTACGAAGATTGGTCAATGCATAACGCATCCTTCCTAAAGCGGTATTGATACTGACCTCGGTGATATCGGCGATATCCTTAAAACTCATTTCACAGAACAAACGCATGATAAGCACTTCTTTCTGATCGTCTGGTAAGAGTTGGATGATCTTTTTCAAATCAACGTCCCGTTGATCTTTTACCATTTTGGTTTCTACCGAATCGTCTGAAAATTGAAGGACCTCGAAAATATCAAACCCATCATTGTTCACAATGTTAGGGGTTCTTTTCTCCCGACGGAAATGGTCAATCACCATATTATGCGCAATACGCATTACCCATGGCAGGAATTTGCCCTCGTCATTATAACGGCCAGCTTTAAGTGTGTTGATTACTTTAATGAATGTCTCTTGGAAAATATCTTCGGCAAGGTATTGATCTTTCACCTGGTGATAGATCGACGAATAGATCTTCGTCTTATAACGCTCCAGTAATACCTGAAGGGCTTTCTCCTCGCCTTTTACGTACGCTTGTACCAATTGCTGGTCACTCTTCTTATTCAATAGTTTCATAATTATTCCTCCACAAATCTTGATAGAGTATTTCTATGTCTTTGTAATATTTTAGTTGTAGCGTAATCGTGTTCCTATAGGCGTTTTATTAAAATTTATATAATCAAAGAGAGTTAAAAATATCGGGTATTCAAAAATTAGGTTGCTATTTTAACATTTCTTCACAGTAATTACTAGTAACAAAAATAGCTCCAAATTATCTTTGGAGCTATTAATATTTTAAATTTTTAAGATTTATCTATTTATATAAAGGAAACTTAGCCATCATCTCTCTCACTTTTCCGTGGATTGCATTTAATGCAGCCTCATCAGCACGCTTTGTAATCGCTTCATCGATCAATTCACCGATCTGTACAATTTCGTTTTCCTTGATTCCACGAGTAGTGATCGCAGCCGTTCCGAAACGAACGCCTGATGTAACAAATGGAGAACGGGTATCAAATGGAACCATGTTTTTGTTGGTCGTAATGCCCGCCAATCCTAGAACAGCTTCCGCTTCTTTACCAGAAATATCCTTATTTCTTAAGTCTACCAACATCAAGTGGTTGTCTGTACCTCCTGAAATAATGTTATAGTCTTTATCTACAAAGTACTGAGCCAATGCTTGTGCATTTTTCTGAACTTGTTTGATGTAGGTTAAATACTCATCAGACAATGCCTCGCCATAAGCGATCGCTTTCGCAGCAATCGTATGTTCCAAAGGACCACCTTGTGTACCTGGGAATACCGCAAGATCTAATAATTGTGTAATGGTACGAGTCTCTCCTTTTGGAGTTTTGATTCCCCATGGGTTTTCGAAATCTTTTCCTACCATGATCATACCACCACGAGGACCACGTAAAGTTTTGTGGGTAGTGGTTGTTACGATGTGACAATGAGGGATCGGATCATTCAATAATCCACGAGCGATCAATCCAGCTGGGTGAGAGATATCTGCAACCACCAAAGCACCGATCTGATCGGCTACTTTACGGATACGAGCATAATCCCAATCACGCGAATACGCTGAAGCTCCTACAATGATCACTTTTGGTTTCTCACGTAAAGCTGTTTCTTCCAATTGTTCGTAATCGATCAATCCGGTATCTTGTTTTACTCCGTAGAATAACGGTTGGTATAATTTTCCGGAGAAGTTTGCTGGAGAACCATGTGTTAAGTGGCCACCATGAGAAAGATCAAAACCTAAAATCTTATCGCCAGGTTTTAAGATCGCTAAGAAAACCGCAGCATTGGCCTGCGCTCCTGAGTGTGGCTGAACATTCACCCACTCCGCACCGAACAATTCCTTAGCACGGTCGATAGCGATCGTTTCGATTTGATCGACAACTTCACAACCACCGTAATAACGTTTTCCCGGTAATCCTTCCGCATATTTATTGGTCAGTACAGAACCAGCAGCTTCCATCACTTGTTTGCTTACGAAGTTCTCCGAAGCGATTAGCTCAATACCCTCTTCTTGGCGTTTAAGCTCGTCGGCAATTAGATTGAAAATGGATTGATCTCTTTCCATGTTGATTATTTTTATTGGGGAATTTAATAATTCGATTTTAAGCAGCAAATATAGAGATTTACAAAGAATTGGAAGAGTATTCTTCCAATTTTATGAAGGTATGGTAATATGGTATGTCATCCTGAGCGTAGTCGAAGGATCTCTACGGTTACTAGCGACCAGATGTTTCGACTACGCTCAACATGACATGGACTACGCTCAACATGACATGTAGTACGATCAACATTTAATGCCAAATATTAACATTTATCCATTTAAAAAGCACTTTCTAACCTTAAAACCTTTGTTTAAGCATATTTAAACCAAGAAAAAAGCATGTTTTTATACCCATAACATACTAAATACATACTTTTACATTACTTTCACCCTACTTTCGCAGCGAAGCAAGTCGGCAAATTGTCATAAAACTCCCCCTATATCCAAATCCCTTTCAAAATGCTTAAATTTGCAACAATAAACAATAAGAAAAAGACATGTCAACAGAAAATATATCAACAGCAGCACCCTTAACCTTAACCGAAGGAGCTGTGAAAGAGCTAAAAAAACTGATTGATCAACAAGAAATCTCCGAAGACTTCGGGCTTCGTGTTGGTGTAGAAGGTGGTGGATGTTCCGGCATGAGCTATATGTTGGGCTTTGACCAAAAGAAAGAGGGAGATTCGGAATACCTGGTGAATGGCATCCGTTTGTTCATGAACAAAGCACATGGCCTTTACCTGGCCGGAATGGAAATCGATTTCAAATCCGGATTAGATGCCCGTGGCTTCACCTTCAATAACCCCAATGCCACCAGTACTTGTGGCTGCGGCAGTAGTTTCAGCGCATAAAAACACGAATAAAGAATATAAATGCGCCGATAGGGGCATTTTTTATGTGCTTTTAATTCATTAAATTAGCGACCTTAAAATTTAGAATAGGAATTTGATGTACAAGGAATATAAGCAGTTAAATCTATCAGAGATCGGCAAAGAAGTATTGAAACGTTGGGAAAACGAAAATATATTCGAAAAAAGTATTTCCAATCGCCCTGCCAGCAAACCATACACCTTTTATGAAGGCCCGCCTTCAGCAAATGGAATGCCCGGCATTCACCATGTGATGGCGCGTGCGATCAAGGATATTTTCTGTCGTTATAAAACCTTGAAAGGTTTCCAGGTAAAACGTAAAGGAGGTTGGGATACCCATGGTCTTCCGATCGAACTGGCGGTGGAAAAAACCTTGGGAATCACCAAAGAGGATATCGGCAAAAAGATTTCTGTGGAAGAGTACAACGATGCCTGTCGCAAGGAAGTCATGAAGTACACCGATGTATGGAACGACCTTACCTTGAAAATGGGGTATTGGGTAGATCTGGAAAACCCGTACATCACCTACCAGAACGAATATATCGAGACCCTTTGGTTCTTATTGAAAGATCTGTACAAAAAAGGGCTTTTATACAAAGGCTATACCATCCAGCCATATTCTCCGGCTGCAGGTACGGGCTTGAGTTCGCACGAACTTAACCAGCCTGGTACCTATAAGGATGTAAAGGATACCACGATCGTTGCGGAATTCAGATTGGATAAACAACAGATCCATCCGATGTTGGACAGCCTAGAGGAATCTCCAGAGGAAGATGTCG
The DNA here is from genome assembly GCF_037126265.1 of Sphingobacterium tenebrionis. NCBI lineage: Bacteria > Pseudomonadati > Bacteroidota > Sphingobacteriia > Sphingobacteriales > Sphingobacteriaceae > Sphingobacterium > Sphingobacterium tenebrionis. The sequence goes on along the minus strand of NZ_JAYLLN010000029.1, from coordinate 51,914 downwards.
CATTCATCGCCTGGACCACCACGCCATGGACGCTTCCAAGCAACACCGCATTGGTTGTTGGAAAGAACATCGATTATGTAAAAATCCGCACCTTCAACCAGTACACCGGTCTTCCAGTATCCGTAATTTTGGCGAAGGCATTGATCCCGAAACACTTCAAGGCCGAAGGCCAACAGGTATCCTTCCAGGACTATAGCTTAGGCGATAAAATTATCCCTTGGGAAATCGCAGCAGAATTCAAAGGGGAAGAACTTGCGGGATTGAGGTACCATCAATTGTTGCCTTACATCACCTCCGAAGAATTGCTTGACAAAGCCTTCCGCGTGATCATAGGTGATTTTGTAACCACGGAAGATGGTACAGGTATCGTTCATGCTGCACCAACCTACGGTGCCGATGACTTTAGGGTAGCCCGCGAAAATGGGGTACCTGCTATCATGGTGAAAGATGAGTTCGGAAAAGATGTTCCTACCGTAGACAAAACCGGTCGTTTTGTGAAGGAAGTAACTGATTTTGCTGGCCGATTCGTGAAGGAAGAATACTATTCGGCAGAAGAAAGAGCCGATAAGGATTTCCGCCCTACGGATGTATTGATCGCCATCAAACTGAAAGAAGACAATAAGGCATTTGATGTCAAAAAATATGAGCACACCTATCCTCACTGTTGGAGAACGGATAAACCGGTACTTTACTATCCTTTGGATAGCTGGTTCATCAAAACTACCGCACGTAAGGAAGAATTGGTGGCTTTGAACAAAACCATCAACTGGAAACCTGAAGCTACGGGTTCAGGACGTTTCGGAAACTGGTTAGAAAACCTGGTCGACTGGAACCTTTCCCGTTCTCGTTACTGGGGTACTCCTCTTCCGATCTGGAGAAGTGAGGACGAAAACGAAGAGATCTGCGTAGGCTCCATGCCGGAATTGAGATCTTTGTTGGAAGCTTCCCTATCGACTGATGTGCTTTCAGCAGATGAAAAAAGAGTGAACAAGGCCTATCTGGATAAATTCGGTACGGATGAATTGGATCTACACCGTCCTTATGTGGATGATATCATCCTGGTATCAGAAGGTGGTCAGAAATTATACCGTGAACCCGATCTGATCGATGTATGGTTTGATTCTGGAGCCATGCCGTATGCACAATGGGGATTAGACTACGATAAATTGGCGAAAGGTGATCCTCAGCCGTTCAAAGACGAATATTTCTCTGCTTTCCCGGCAGATTTTATTGCTGAGGGAGTAGATCAAACGCGTGGCTGGTTCTTTACCCTTCACGCGATATCGACCATGTTCAAGAATTCAGTAGCCTTCAAAAACGTCGTTTCGAACGGCTTGGTACTGGACAAAAATGGAAACAAAATGTCCAAACGCCTGGGTAATGGTGTGGATCCATTTGCGACCATCGAAAAATACTCTGCGGATGCAACCCGTTGGTACATGATCAGCAATGCTGCTCCATGGGACAACCTGAAATTCAATGAGGAAGGATTGGATGAAGTACGCCGTAAATTCTTCGGTACGCTTTACAATACCTATGCCTTCTTCGCCTTATATGCAAACATCGACAAATTCAGTTATGCTGAGCCGGAAATCGCTATCCAGGATCGTCCGGAGATCGATAGATGGATCATCTCTTTACTGAACAGTTTGAGCAAAGAGGTGGATGAATTCTATGCCGATTACGAACCGACCAAAGCCGCACGTGCGATACAGACTTTCGTGGATGAGCATTTGAGTAACTGGTATGTACGTTTATGTCGTCGTCGTTTCTGGAAAGGCGAATATAGCCAGGATAAGATCTCGGCCTATCAGACCCTTTATACCTGTTTAGATACTATTGCCAAATTGATGGCACCTATATCGCCATTCTTTGCAGATCAACTGTATCTGGATCTAAACGCTGCTACGAAAAAAGAAAACTTCGAATCGGTACATTTAGCAGATTATCCTGCCTACCATGCTGATTTAGTTGATAAAGACCTGGAAGAGCGTATGGCTTTGGCGCAGGATATCTCTTCCTTGACCTTATCCCTACGTAAAAAGACGGGTATCAATGTTCGTCAACCTTTAGGAAAGATCATGGTTCCGGTATTGGACAACGCCTTCCAGGAAAAGGTGGAGAAAGTAAAAGATTTGATACTTTCCGAAACGAACATCAAAAACCTGGAATTCATTACCGATACGACCGGCATCATCAAGAAAAAGGTAAAACCTAACTTTAAGGTTTTGGGTGCTAAAGTCGGAAAGGATATGAAAGCAGTAAGTGCAGCTATTCAGGCATTGGATGCCCAACAATTGAACGAACTGGAAATCAAAGGTCAAATCCAGCTTCCAGGTACTGCCTACAGCATTACAACAGAGGATGTGGAAATTATTGCCGAAGATGTAGAAGGATGGCAAGTGGCCAATCTTGGTCGTTTAACGGTTGCTTTGGACATCCATATTAGCCAAGAATTAAAAGAGGAAGGTCTTGCTCGTGAGCTCATTAATCGCATCCAGAACTTAAGAAAAGACAAAGGATTTGAAGTTACCGACCGTATAAATGTAACTATTAGTCAAAATACTGAAATTCAAGAAGCTGTACAAAATAATTTCTCGTATATTTGTACGGAAATTTTAGCCAACAGTCTTAAAATCGACGGTACACTGGCAAATGGAGACACCGTTGAGATTAATGGAGAGAATTTATTGCTACTAATAGAAAAAATTTAAAGTATGGGAAACACAGAGAAAACAAGGTACAGTGATGCTGAATTACAGGAGTTTAAAGCAATAATTCTTGAGAAGTTACGTATTGCCAAAGAGGAATTATCCTCGTTGACCAAATCATTGAGCAACAGCAATGCGAACGGCACTGATGATACAGCAGGTACTTACAAAACATTGGAAGATGGATCGGCAACTTTGGAAAAAGAGCAGATCAACCAACTGGCAGCACGTCAGAAAAAATTCATCGATAACCTAGAGGCGGCTTTAGTGCGCATCGAGAACAAAACCTACGGCATCTGTAGAGAGACTGGAAAGCTTATTCAAAAAGAAAGATTGAAAGCAGTACCTCATACTACCTTAAGTATCGAGGCAAAAAACAAACAATATTAAGCGAAAGATTAAAAACAAATGGTCTTTGTAATTGCGCAAAGACCATTTTTTATGTACTATGAAAGGATATACCAAGCCCGTATTACTCATTACCATCATTTTATTGATCGACCAGATTTCTAAATTCTGGGTAAAACTGAACATGACCATTAACCAACAATTCAAAGTGATTGGCGACAAGGTTTTGATTCATTTTATCGAAAACCCTGGAATGGCCTATGGCATGGAATTCGGTGGAGAATATGGCAAGTTATTTCTTAGCGTGTTTCGTATCATCGCGGTAATCGGTATCGGTTATGGCTTGCATTACATGATCAAGAATAAGTATAACCGTGGTTTTATCCTGAATGTAGCCCTGATATTTGCCGGTGCCATGGGAAATATCATCGATTCTGCATTTTATGGTATGATATTCAGCGAAAGTACCCCTTTCCAAAAAGCGGTATTATTTCCTGAAGGCGGTGGCTATGCTACCTTTTTACATGGCTATGTGGTCGATATGTTGCATTTTCCATTGATCAATGGCACCTTTCCGGATTGGTTCCCATTCTGGGGTGGCGAACGATTCCAGTTCTTCAGCCCGATCTTCAACGTCGCTGACTCCGCCATCACCGTGGGGGTTATCATGATCTTGATTTTCCAAAAACGCTATTTCAAAGAAGAGCACGTGGAAAATTCAAATGTGAATTCAGAGATCGTAGAAGATTAATTCGTCGCTACTAACCATATATTCATGGATTAGTACCTCCTTCCTTTTTTGGATTATGTATATTTGGTCATGATAAATTTCCGAAAGCCATTTGTTGTGGCATCCTTAATCCTTAGCTGTTGCTTTATAAGCCTTTCTCAGGCTCAAGTAAAAGTGAAGAACCTTAAAAAACATATCGAATACCTTTCTGCCGATAAGATGAAAGGTCGGGAAACGGGTATGGAAGGATCTTTGAAAGCAGCCGATTATGTAGAGAAACATTTCAAAAAATATGGTCTGCTTCCCAAAGGCGAACAAGGATACCGGCAGCCCTTTCTTGCTAAAGTTACCCGTAAAAAAGTAGAAGACCCAGAAAGATCATCGGATAATATCATCGGCTTTATAGACAACCAATCTCCCTATACCATTGTTATTGGCGCGCATTACGACCATTTGGGTTATGGCCATATTGGCGGATCAAGGGATTCCTTGGGTGTAGGAAAAATCCATAATGGTGCAGATGATAATGCTTCCGGGGTAGCGGGGTTATTGGAGTTGGCAAGACATTATTCCAGCAATAACATTAAAGAGGCATTCAATTTTCTGTTCATAGGTTTTGGAGCGGAAGAACTGGGCTTATTAGGATCGAAACATTTCACAGAAAAACCGACCATTCCATTGGAAAACATACATTGGATGTTGAACATGGATATGATCGGCCGATACCAACCGGAAAATGGATTGGCGGTTATCGGATATGGCACTAGCTCGGCCTTTCCAAAGATATTTGAGGGCATCAGCAGCAGCATCAAATTCAACAAGAGCAAAGATGGGAATGGTGGATCCGATCAGACCTCCTTCTATCGTAAAAATATCCCTGTTTTATTCTTTCACACCGGTGGTCATGATGATTACCACAAACCAACGGATGATGCGGATAAAATAGATTACAAGGCTTTAGAAGCTATCCTAAAATTAGAAATCGATGTAATCGATAATTCGATGAAACAACCTAAAATGGATTTTATATGGACAAATTAGGGAATTCTTCTACTAGGGTGCTATTGACAGGTTCAAATGGTTTCTTGGGACAAAAGTGCACGGATTTTATTCTTGAAAAAACACATTATACGCTTTGTTGCACTTCCCAATCGCCCAACCGCAATCCGAACAATACGGGTTATCGTTTTGTTCAACTGGACCTGTTGGATCAAGAGGGCTTAGTTGAATTGATGGAGGAATTCCAACCGACCCATATCCTACATACTGCAGCGATGACGGCTGTGGAAGCCTGCGAACAGGATCCTGCATTATGCCAAAAGCTGAATGTGGATGTCGTGAAGCTGCTATTGGAAGCTGCAGAAAAAAATAATATCCATTTAACCTTTCTATCCACCGATTTTGTATTTGATGGCAAAAATGGGCCTTATAAAGAGATCGATGAAACGAATCCCTGCAATGCCTATGGCGCGAGTAAAGTTGCGGCGGAGCAGATCATTTTGGCTTCTTCTGCCAAAGCGGCTATTCTCCGAACTATTTTGGTCTATGGCGTCATCGCCGATAAAAAAAGATCCAATCTGGTTTTATGGGCTAAATCAAAATTAGGTGCCAATGAGGCCATCAAGGTGGTTAATGACCAATGGCGTATGCCTACCTGGGTGGATGATTTAGCGGATGCCTGTATCTTGTGCATCGAAAAATCGGCAACCGGCATCTATCATATTTCCAGCGAAAAGATGTATTCGGTTTTAGAAGCCGTACAGGAGATCGCTGATTACTGGGGATATGATCAATCCCTGATCAGCCCGATCAGTGCGGGAGAAATTGGCCAATCGGAAAACCGTCCGCAAAAAACGGGGTTTATACTTGATAAAGCGAAGAAAGAACTGGGGTATCAACCTACGTCCTTTCGTGATTCGCTTCCTTCAATCGATCAACAGATCAAATTTTACATGAAATAATGATGCAAGAGAAATTTGCTAGAGAATCCTATACAGAAATGAACGAGTTGGTGCTACCCAACGATACCAATACCTTCGGCAATCTAATGGGTGGTCGCTTATTGTACTGGATGGATATCTGTTCGGCCATGGCGGCACAAAAACATTGTAATAATCAGGTTGTCACCGTTTCTGTGGATAATGTATCGTTTAAACGGTCCATCAAATTGGGCGAGGTGGTTACTATTCAGGCACAGGTAACCCGTGCCTTCAATACTTCCGTAGAGGTACGCATGGAAATCTTTGCACAGAACCTTCCACAAGGGACGAAAGTAAAGTCCAACGAGGCTTATTATACCTTTGTTTCCATCGATGAAGAGGGAAAGCCAAAACCTATCCCTGCATTGGTCGCGGAGACGGATACGGAAAAGATCCTGTTTGAGGAGGCGCAACAACGAAGAGAATTAAGACTTTTATTGGCTGGTAAACTAAAACCAGAGAATGCAACGAAGATCAAAAACCTGGTTAAGTTGTTTGCACCGAAAGATCCTGCATAAAGCTAACTGCTGAGTTGCTATTTCCGAGGTAGGAAAATAGCAACTTGAGTCGTGTACCCTGGCTCTTTATGTGCTTCATCAAATAATAGATGGGCAAGGGGCGTAGGATAATTCTCATTGATCATATGGATCCGTTCCTGTATTCCCTTGATCCCAAAGGAGGTGGATTTAAAAACATTCGGTTTGTTCGGTTTTTTATTTTGGAATCCGACGCCATTATCTAAGATCCAGATCATCACCTGATCTTCATCCACTTCCATACGAATCAGGATTTTGCCCGGTTTATCTTTCAGATGCCGTATCCCATGATGCACTGCGTTCTCCACTAAAGGTTGGATCAGCATCGAAGGGATCTTAATCTCTTCATCCAATGCTTTTCCATAGACTATTTCAAAATCAAAAGCATGATTGAATCGATGCTGTTCCAATTCCAGGTACAAACGCACCAATTGGATCTCTGATTTGATGGAAACAATGGAATATTGGGAATTTTCCAATACGATCCGGCTCAAGGAGGAAAACTTCTGGATCAGATTGCTGGCGTTCCTGCTATCATTTTCCACGACATAAGCCTCAATAGAATTCAGTACATTAAATATGAAATGCGGATTCATCTGCGAGCGTATGGCTTTCAGTTCACTTTCAAACAACTTCTGTTTGAAATCCTTTTCCATCTTATCCTGTTTTTCCCTTTCAATGTCGGCTGCCTGTATTTTTATCGTTTCTACCTTTAAGGCTAATTCCTCCTCTAACTTTTCATTGTAATTTGCTTGGATACGGTTTATTTTCTTTTGCTGATGGATTCGATAAGCGAAGAACAGGATTATGGCAGATAGGAAGAAAAGCGCCAGCAAGGTTTTAAACCAGCCCGTAGCATACCAATAGGATTTCATCTCGATAGGGATTTCCAATATCTCGGATGACCAATTCCCAAACCTATCCCCTACTTTTACCGCAAATACATACTCTCCACCCTTGAGATTATTGTAATAGGCGGTCTGCTCAGTGTTGGCTACTACCCAGTCCTCATCCTGCCCCTTTAATTGATAGGCAAACTTCAACGGTTGGCCGGTGGCCTGTTCGGGAATCGAAAAGGATAGGGAAAAATTGTTCTCTTTGGCGGCGAATACGAGTTTATCCTTTCTCAATCGGTAGGATTGATCCTGATGAGAGACCATAAGCCTACTCAGGATGGGTCTATGGTTTTTCGGTTGCTGTTGGAAAGGTAGTGATCGAAGATCTCCAATTATCAATCCTTTATCGGTGCACCAAACCAAGGTTTGGCCTCGGAGGTAAACATCAAAGGTATGAATATGTTCCGCAGGATATATGCCCTTACCTGGCAAAAGTTGATGGAATTGTTTGTTCTTCTTATCAAAAACCATGGTACCATCAGATGTGCTCATCCAGATCAGTTTATTTCCATCCTCTAACATGCGCTTGGCATGCAACCATGGTAAAGCATGATCATCCCGATATTGTTTGAACTCGTAGGTGTTGCCCTGCTTGATGATTTCTCCTATCCCCGTTTGCAGATTGCTGAACCAAAACCGATCATCACTGTCGGAAAAGAATGAGAATATGGTATTCGATTCTAAAGCATTCTCCTTTTTTTCATTGAAACGGAACTGTTCAAAAGCCTTATCGGGGTGTTCCTTGTTCTTTAATAACAGCAGGCCAAAACCATCCATCCCAATCCAAATATCACCCCGAGGATCTTTACCAATACTGATCACTTTCTGATTGGGCAATCCATTCTTTTCATGGTAAAGTTCCATGGTTTTGCTCGATAGATTATATTTATAGAGTCCTGAGCTCCAGGATCCGATCCAATAATGTGGGATTCCCTTGATGGTATCCACGATCAGTTTATTGCAATCGGCCTTTCCAAAGCCATGGGTATGGCCTATGATTTCCAAGGGTTCCAGTTTCTTTCTATCTTCCACGAAACGATAAACGCCATTATCGTAAGTGGAGAACAATAGGCCTGAAGAGGTCGCATGGATGGCACTAATCTTTAAGCTATCCAAGGAAAAACTGCTCAGTCTTTGCTTAAAATCTGGGCTTATCTTGCCAAAAGTGGTTTGTGTAAAATACCAAGGATCTCCCCTCCAATTGCGGATATGTTGAATGGGATCTGTTGCATATTTGGGGTTAGAAATCAAGGTAGAAACAGTATTCAATGGATTGGCGTAGAAGAACAATCCCGATTCGCTACCGATCCAATAGCCTTGTTCAACCGGCAGAATCTCCTGTATCCGGGAAGGCTTAGGAAGCTCGGGCATCAGTTTATCCCAGGAGATACGTTCGATCTCACCGTTATGCCTATGAAGGATCTCCATACCCCTAACATTATGCCCAACTAGCAATTGATCTTCCTTCGGAAGGTAGGCCAAAGCACTGGCAAAATTATCATAGAAATCTTTATTCTTGTTCCAGTGCAACAATTGCGATTGAAATCGCTTCATGTCATAATCCAAGCGGATCACGTCATGATCATAATAACCTGCATAAACCGCATCCGGTGCAAGCGCAAAACTGGACACCGCATTCTCACCCGGATTTTCCAGGTTGAAGTATAACGTTTGTTTGGTTTTGGGATGATATTTCAGTAACCCATTATACCGGGTACCAATCCATATATTACCTTCCTGATCCTCCGCTAAGGAATAAACACTGGCAAAGGTATGGCGTGTTAATCCAGGGAAGTGAACCAAAGAAACCTCTCCAATTTCCGGATTCAACACCTGAAGATTGGTTTCCTGCCCTCCAAAATAAACAAGACCAGACTTAGCAGCCAGCACATCGTACAGATCGGATTTGATCAGGTCACCATTGGAGACTTTTGCATAAAAAGACTTCACCGCCTGATCTGGCGGAAACGACGGATCATAACAGAGTAGGCCACGATTATGGGTAGTGATCCATAAACGGTCTTTTTGGTCTATGGAAATTCGACCCAGGTTATTAGAAAAAGCTTCCTTGGCGTAATTGAGGTTGACATCTACAAACCGGAGTCCATCAAAATAGGATAAACCCCTCTTTGTACTGATCCAGAGCAGCCCTTTGCTATCTTTCGCCAACCCAGCAATCCGATCACTGGCAAGCCCTTCTTTTACCGTAAAATGCAGAAAATTATAGGTTCTTTCCTGTCCAATCGTAGAGTTAAACAGAAAGGTAAAAACAACCAAAAGGAATATCCTGCATGCCAAAACAGATTGTTTTAAGTGGAAAATAATCGTTCTATCAATAGGTTTTTCTTACTGGCGGAGACTTCAAGTTCTGAACCATCAATCATCTCCACCGTACCACCATCGCCTTTTTTATATTTGATGATATAATCTAAATTTACGATTATACTTCGGTTTATCCGCAAGAAATTACCTGTCTCCAATTGAACCTCAAACTCTTTCAACGTTTTGGATACCATGATCTTAGAGAGGTTCGTGAGGTAGAAAACACTGTAATTGCTCATGGCTTCTACACGGAGGATATCTTCTCTTTTAATTAAATGTATCCCCTCGGAGGTCGGTAAAGCCATTTTTAAAGCAGGATTTGGTTTGGATTCGTGAAAATCCATTTTCCGGATCTTCTCTTTCAACTGAATTTTAGATTCCAGTTTGTCTATTGCCTTTCTGAGCTCTTCCATATCCACAGGTTTGAGCAGGTAATCCAGCGCATTCGCCTTCAGCGCATCAAGTGTATAGATATTATAGGCGGTTACAAAGATGACTTCAAAATCAAACTGGCCAAGGCTTTCCAGGAATTCAAAGCCATTCATAATGGGCATTTCCACGTCCAGAAACACAACATCGACCTTGAGGTTTCTTATTTGTTGTAAAGCCTCCTGGGGATCGTTATAAACAGCGATCACTTCAATTACCTCCCTGAAATCCTGAAGCTTATGTTGAAGTAAGGTGCTGCCACGGCTTTCATCATCCAAAATTACCGCTTTTATCATGGTAAAGCATATATAATTAGCCAATAAGGATGTATGGGCTTTGTGCCTGTCTGCATACATCCTTATTAAAGGTAAATTAAATATTTAGGAGATTAAAAAAGAATGAGTGAATAAGGCTATTCACTGTGTAAACATGGATTTTGAATGAGTGATGCTTTCGGATCTACTCGCCAGTACCCATAGCGACCAATCGATCGAATTCTTCTCTTTTCAAGGGCATCACCGATAATCGTCCCTGTCTAACCAAGGCAATATCCTGCAATTGCGGATCAGCTTTAATGGTTTCCAAGGTTACGGGAACCTTGAATGTTTCAACAGGTGCCAGATCCACCACTACCCAACGCTCATCCTCGGTCGTTGGATCTTGGTAAAATTCCTTGACCACCTTCGCCATACCTACAATTTCCTTCCCTTCATTGGAATGGTAAAATAGAACAAGATCACCCTTTTTCATGGCTTTCAGGTTGTTCCTCGCTTGATAATTACGAACACCGTCCCAGAAAGTTTCACCATCTTTATTAAACTGTTCCCAACTATACTTGAAGGGCTCTGACTTTACCAAAAAATAATTCATGTCCTTTATGATGTGTATAGTTGAAGTTAATTCTGTTGTTCTAAAATCTCCATTTTATCGGCGTAATGTGCGCAATAATCCCGAAGATCGGCAATTACTTTTTCGGCCATTGGATCACCTCCAGATGCTCTAAGGAAAGAATCGCCTAAGGTTTGCATAGTCTCGTAAAAGAATCTTTTCATTTCATCGTACGGCATATCCTTGGTCCAAAGATCAATACGCATGGAATTTTTATATTGGCTATCCCATAAAGCTAAAAACATAGCCTTTGCCGGCAATTCATCACTTGACTCGCCATCCGATGAACTCCATAGGATCTGCTCTGGAACATTCTTATCATCCAATTCTACTTGGAGCTTTATTTCTGCTTTTTTCATATCTAAAACTGTGTTTTTATCAATATACTAATGATCCCCACTACGAGCACAAAGCCAATCTGCATCATCCATAATTTCTTGAGATCCTTGGTCCATAATCGGAACAGGATATCCAGAATAATCAGGACAATGATCAACAAAATGAGCCATCCCCAGGAAAACAAGGGTTCTTTTGAATCGCCCATTTCAGAGATTGCCCATACGATAATACAGGCCAATGTGATATTGAGGGGAGTTAATTTCATCTTCTTTTTCCAGATTTTGAAGGCCCTTTCTTAGGTCCTTTCCCTTTTCCTGCTCCCTTTGCTCCCGACCCCCGGCCAGACGACTTTCTGTTGTTCATCTTCATGGCATATTTCTTCTCATGGAAAGCACCTTTGAAATCAGGATCGTCCTTCTTTTTCTGGTTATCTATTTCACGGGCAATTGCTAGTTTCTCATCGAACGGTGTTTTCTCCAGTACCACTTCTGCAGGCATCTCCTTCACTGGAATGGTTTGCTTGATCAACTTTTCGATCTTCACGACATAATATTCTTCAGCTGGATTACAAAAGGTAATCGCATCACCAGTATTATAGGCTCTTCCCGTACGACCAATGCGATGTACATAATCTTCAATAACGATCGGTACATCAAAATTGATCACATGGCTTACCTGAGTCACATCCAATCCTCGAGCTGCCACATCCGTAGCGACCAAAATACGTACGGATCCTTCCTTGAAGGAATTAATCGAATTGATCCTGGTATTTTGTCCTTTATTGGCGTGAATCACACGTACCGCTTCTGGTCCATATTTACGCTCCAGATAACCAAATATATTATCGGCCACTGTTTTTGTTTTACAGAAAACGATGACCCTTGTAAAGGCTTGATCATCTTTAAAGAAATGCTGTAATAAATTCAGCTTCGTCTTTAAATTAGGTACATGATATAGACTTTGTTCGACTGTTTTGGCGGGTGTAGCTTGTTCCGTCACCTCTATTACAGTTGGGAATTCCAAGAAATCTCCTGCAATCTTACGAACTAATTCGCTCATGGTGGCCGAGAACAGTAAGTTTTGACGCTTACGTGGCACGATTTCCAAAATCCGATGGATTTTACTGATAAAACCCATGTCCATCATCTTGTCTGCCTCATCCAAGACTAAGAATTTGAGACTTTTGGTGTTGATCTCTCCTTCTAGGTATAGGTCCAAGAAGCGACCTGGTGTAGCCACAATTATATCACAGCCTTTTGCCAGTTGTTCTTTTTGGGTTTTAGGACCTAGACCACCGTATAATAATACGGTACGTAAATCCAGGTAGGTGGAGAACAAACGGATATTCTCTTCAATCTGCATAGCCAATTCCCGGGTAGGGCTTAAGATAAGCGCCCGAGGGTCATTGCCTTGTGCATATTTCAGCTTCATCAGCATGGGTAGTACATAAGCTGCAGTCTTTCCCGTTCCGGTTTGGGCAATTCCCATCACGTCCTGTCCCGCTAGAACAGGGGTGATTGCTTTTTCCTGAATTTCCGTTGGAATGGTATAGCCTGCTTCTGCAACCGCATTGAGAAGCTGCTTGTTGAGTTTAAAATCTTCAAATGATGCCATCCTTGCAAAGATAGCGAAACATTTTTCTAAATTTGTGATACTACAAAATAGGTTGATATGAAAAAACTGGTATTATTATGTGTGCTGACCCTAGTTAGCACCTTCTCGTTTGCGGACGAGGGTATGTGGTTCCTGATGTATCTGAAAAAGATGAATGAGGCCGACATGCAAAAAAAAGGGTTGAAGCTTTCTGCTGAAGAGATATACAGCATTAACAACTCCAGCCTAAAAGATGCGATCGTACAATTCAACGGTGGATGTACAGCAGAGATCGTATCTGGAAGCGGATTGGTGTTCACCAACCACCACTGTGGTTATGGCGCCATCGCTGAATTATCTACTCCTGAAAACGACCATTTAACCAATGGTTTCTGGGCAAAAAACCATAGCGAAGAGCTAAAACCTAAATCTTTATTCGTTCGTTTCTTCGTTCGTATGGATGATGTTTCCAAACGTATTTTAGGATTGGTAAATGATAAGATGACCGAGAAGGAAAGAGAGAAAATCATTAACCAAGAGATTGCAAAGATCCAGGCAGAGAATAGTGAAGGTGGTAAATATGTGGTTTCTGTACGTCCTTTCTTCAACGGAAATGAATATTATTATTTCGTTTACCAAGATTATACCGATGTACGTTTAGTAGGTACTCCTCCGAACAGCATTGGTAAATTTGGTGGAGATACCGATAACTGGGAATGGCCACGCCACACCGGTGACTTCTCGATCTTCCGTGTATATGGTGATAAGAACGGTAACCCGGCAGAATACTCCAAAGAGAATGTGCCATTGAAACCAAAACATTTCCTTCCGATCAGCATCAAAGGGATCAAAGAAGGTGATTTCTCCATGATCTTAGGATACCCTGGCCGTACCAACCGTTGGATGAATGCAGCAGGTATCGATCAGAATGTGAAATTCGCTTACCCGGCTTGGGTGGAAGCTTCGAAAGTGGGTATGGATGCCATGAAAAAATACATGGATAAAGACCAAGCTGTTAAGATCAATTATGCCTCTAAATATTCTGGTGTTGCTAACTATTGGAAAAACAGACAAGGGATGATCGATGCATTAACGAAGCACAAGACCGCAGCTACAAAAGCAAAACAAGAGAAGAAATTCAACAAATGGGCGAACAAAGCGGCTAATAAAGCAGAATATGGCGATGTGATCAGCACTATTAATGAATATTATGCAAAAACCAATGAAAAGGCTAGACATGATAACTATTTAACAGGCATGATGCGTTCTTCTACTTTTGCTTCCCTACCTTATTCATTAAGTTCTGCATTGCAACAATATGCTAGCTTAGACCAAGCAAAACGTGCAGAATTAGCTACACGTTTACAAGCGTTCATCAATGACAATTACGATAAGGCCTATATGCCGTTGGAAGTAGATGTGTTGGCAGATGAGTTGAATCTTTATGCTGCAAAAGCAGGAAACATTGCTCCATACATCCGCGAGATGGCAAACAAAAACAATGGTAATTTCCAAGCAGATGTTCAGCAAGCGTTTGACAACAGTATATTCGGTTCTAAAGCGAAATTGGAAGCTTATTTGAAAAATCCAGATGCATCGAAAGTTACAAATGATCCTTTGTTAAAAATTTCTAATGCATTGGTAGAAAAAAGTCGTGAGAGCAATCCGGAGTTGGCAACATTGACGGATAAGTTCCAAGCGGCTACCCGTAAGTACATTGCAGGTGTATTGGAAATGGATCCAAAAGGAAAATATTACCCAGATGCAAACTCTACCTTACGCTTAACTTATGGTACCATTCGTGCCCTTCCTAAGGATGCTCGCAACGATGCCAAAGTAAATAATTACACGACCTTGAAAGGTACGATCGCGAAATATAAAGCAGGTGACGAGGAGTTCGATCTTCCTAAACGTTTAATGGAACTATATGAAAATAAGGACTATGGACGTTATGCAGACAAAGCTGGATACATGCCGGTGAACTTCTTGAGTGATCAGGATATCACAGGTGGTAACTCAGGTTCCCCTGTATTGAATGGCAATGGCGAACTTATTGGCTTAGCTTTTGATGGTAACATCGAGGCAATGGCTGGTGATGTGATTTTCGATCCTAAATTGCAACGTACAATTTCAGTAGATATTCGATACGTTTTGTTCATCATCGACAAGTTTGCTGGAGCAACAAACATCATCGACGAATTGAAAATTGTGGAGTAATTGCCTCAAAACGGTGTTTTGAAACATAAAAAAAGATTACAAAATTCGCTTTGTTTGTATTCCTTTTGTATATTTATGATATATTAGAGAATTAATTAAGAAAAACTAAAATTATATTAATTAAAAAATGGAAAACTACACTAAATTAAAAGAGCTAGTAGCTTCTATCGAAGCTGACGCAGAAAAATTCTTCAACAACGGTAACTCTGCTGCTGGAACACGCGTGCGTAAAGGTTTACAAGACATCAAAACATTAGCACAAGAAATTCGTAACGAAGTAACTTCTAAGAAAAACGAAGGTAAAAAATAAGCTTGCTTATTTTTGAAAATAAAAAAGCCCGATTCCATTGAATCGGGCTTTTTTAGCTATTGGCTCCTCGTCTATAGGAATAGACTGGCCATCATGAGATCAATCTGTTTATCGGTCATCCATTGTCCCATAACTTCTTTCATTTTAGCCTTGACCTCTCTGCGGGTATTGGGCTTATCTTTTTTCTTGAAGATATCGGTCTTAATGGTAGGCGCGGTCATTTCCACTTTGGTTGCGTAGATGTTGAAGTGCTGCTCCGGAACCACAAACCCTAAGATCATCCCTGGTAAACCATGGATACTTCCCGGTCCTCCTGATGTAGGGATCTGATCCGTATAGAAAGCAACTACATACACTGAATCTAAGGTAATTCCATTCGCACGGCGGCAATCGTAGCCAGCAATGTTTCTGTATTCATTGGTAATCTTCCATTTTACGTCCGTTAAGCTATCCTGAACAACGATGGCAGAACCACCAAAATCCATCGCCATGGATACTTGTTCTTTTTCCAGGTTTTGGTAGACCTTAGCCCCATTATCCAACATCATCAGCATTTGGGAAACCAGTTGGTTCTGTTCACGAGGCATCGGTTCAAAATAGGTTTCATTGCCACGGAATGATAATTTCCTTTCTAAAACAGCTGTTTCCGGAGATTTTGATACCATTTGTTCCATATATGTACGTGACATATCCCCGTCCTTTAAACTGTTCATATAACGTCTCATCAAGTTCTTGATGTGGATGGTCTTTTCGTATGTAATTGCTCCCTCAGTTGGGAAATAGGCGTATTGTGCTTGCGCCGCTTGCAAACCTAGGCCTAGAAAAAATAAAACGGCTATATATAAATGCTTTTTCATGATTAATTTACTCCTATCATTTTAGTGAACTCCCAAGTTAACTTCAACATGTAATACCTGGAGATGGTGTTGTAGGTATTCTGTGTAATCGCTCCGTTGTACTGCGATCTGCTGAACCCCTTATTCTGATTGAACACATCATTTACATAAAAGTCTAAGATCAGACCTTCACTTTTCAAGAATTTCTTGGAAATCCCCGGTTTGAAAAGAATACGTTCGAAACGTTCAGGTAAAGCATCCGTAGGTGCTTCATAGTCATAAGTACCCTCTCCATATAAGGTAATTTTCCAAGGAAGGTAAGCTTTCACCGTCAGATCACTGTTGAAGGTGAATCCGTCACTGTTACGTTCTGGGTTCAACGAAGTTTTCAAGGTACGGAACCCTGGTGTAAAGGTCCAGTTGAAATCTACTTTCTTCGTCGTGTTTCTTTCAAAACCGATGCTCAGTCCGTAATTAAAATTGTCATTTACGTTCTCCGCAAACTCATCAGTAGGATTCGCAATTGTTCTATCGTTAATATAATTATAGTATCTATTGTATGAGGCATTCAGATTGAAGTTGGATTTTAATTGCCATTTACGGATCAGATCAAATCCGGCACCTCCATAAACAGATACATTGGTGGAGTTTTTATCCATGTTCTCGTAATAAAGCTTCCTTAAACCTCCCTTTTCGATCACCACATTGGTCTGGATCGCATCGATGGTCTGTCCTGCATTTGCCCATAGGTAGATATATTTACCTTTCATCATATCCCAGGAGTTGAACCCTAACCCGAAGCTACTTGATTTGGAAGGAACCAGGTTTTCATTACCAAAATATTCGTTCATCTGGTCCGTATTCTGACGTAATGGTTGAATCTGGAACAGCGAAGGCAAACTATTGCGATAGCTATAATTTAAGTTAATACGTTTAGATTTTGAAATGTTGTATCGCAAATAAGCGTTCGGGTTATAGGTCAGATAATCCCTGCTCAGCCCTGTATTTGCATAATTGTTCATTTGGCTCAAGTCATCATGACGAAGCACATTATTCAGATACACATCGATCTTTTCCGTCTTATATCCAAAACCGATTCCTCCGGAATTGCGGGTGGTGTTAAAGTTGAAGTCATTACTGAATTCATCATCCAATACCGTATAGCCACCACTTGCATCCTTATTGAAGGAATTTACAATGGCATGGGTTTTAGAGGATGCAAACTCATAATTGAATGAGGTTCTGAAAAGCTTGCCCAAAGGTTCTGTATACGTCACGGAAGAAACAATGTTATCCGAATTGGATGTCTTATTCTTCAATTGATCGATTACTTGGGAAGTTCCCAAAGCATAATTGTTGTTTTCAGATTCCAATAAAAGATCGCCTTCGTCTTCTGAATTATTACCTGCGAAACGCAAAGCCAATGAACGGCCTTCTTTCTTGAATTTACGAGTTAGATAGGCATCATAGGAAACGTTTTGGGTTGTTGTCTCCCCACGTTGCTCACTACTGTTATCCGATACTTTTGTACCATCCTGGAAAGTCTCCCCATTTACCATTAAACTATTGGTATTCTTTTCTCTTGAGCCAGAAACCTTTAGCGTCAATGCCGTTAATGAATCGATCGCATAATCGTATTTGGTATTGAAACGATGTCTATTCGCATCCGTTTGATTATTATTGGTGGTATTGCTGTTCAAATAGCCCCCTTCGGTTGGCGTCTCGCGGATAAAATTATCCGAAAAATTGTTTTCGATCTGACCATATTTATAGCTTAAGTTCAACTTATGCTTTTTGTCTTTCCAAGCATCCATATAAGATACCCCACCAGTCAAAGCCTTCGGTTGTCCTTTTCCATTCCAATTGCTAAAAGCATCACCACCGAAGCTGAAGTTTACCCCTCCATCTTCCATAACCTCTATTCCACCATCGCCCATTCCAAACTTCTCTTCATCTTCCCAACCTAAGCTGATAGTTCCATCATTGGCACCCACTCCAAAAGCGGAGATTTTAGTCGATCCTTTGAATCGGTTTAAGGCTAATTTTCCTAAGTAGAAACCATTATCACCATCGGTACCCCCTCCGGCTTCCGCTTTTCCGAACATACCATTCTTCGCTTCTTCTTTCAATTTCACATTGATGGTTTGCACACGCGTTCCATCATCCACACCTGTACGTTCAGCCGCTTCCGTTTTCTTCTCATATACCTGCACCTTATCCACCATATCTGAACGGATATTACGGGTCACTAAGGTAGGATCGTCTCCGAAGAATTCTTCTCCGTCAACCAATACCTTTTCTACAGTCTTACCCTGCGCGGTAATCTTTCCACTCGCATCGACCGAAATCCCTGGCAATACCTTTAAAAGATCCTCCACCTTCGCATTCTTTTCCGTTGCAAAGCTGGATGCGTCATATTCGACCGTATCCCCTTTGACCACGACCGGAATCTTTCCGGTCACCAAAACTTCTTCGATCAAACTGGCGGCGGATTGCAAATTGATCTGTCCCAATGCCAAATCACCAGTTCCTTTTTTGATGTTCTGGAAGTACTCACCAAATTTTGGATAGCTTACGATCAATAGGTAATCTGCCGTATCTGGATTGTTGATACTGAACTTACCATCTTGATTTACTCGGGCAAAATCCACCAAAATGGAATCTTTAGCCTGCAATAGCATCACGCTGGCATTGCTAAGTTTTGTTTTGTCGGTTTCTGAAAGAATCTCTCCAGTAATTTTTTTCTGGGCAAAAGTCTGCAAGGAGATCAAACCGAAAAAGAGGGTTAGAAAAACGCTTGTAAAAAATTTCATAGAATTAATAAAAAAGTTCAAAGGATTAAATGGTACGCAAAATTATCACAAAACTGAGAAATACGGTTAAAAGCATTTCGTTTTAACAAATAATTAACAGCAATCGGATAGCTAGCTGATCCATTCAATTCATTTCATTTGTCGACCCTAGGGGCAATTTGTTACAGCCTTACTAAAATATATTTCATTACATTTGTAAAAACCCATTAAAAATGCAAAATATCAAAGACTATGTAGAAGCAAATAAGGATCGCTTCTTAGAAGAATTATTTGAATTATTGCGCTTTCCGTCAGTAAGTGCAGACCCTCAATTTAAAGAAGGCGTATTGAACACCGCGGAATTTGTAGCACAAAAACTTAAAGATGCGGGAGCAGATAATGTAGAGATTTGTCCTACAGCAGGCTACCCAATTGTATACGGAGAAAAAATCTTCGACCCATCTTTACCTACTGTTTTGGTTTATGGACACTACGATGTGCAACCGGCAGATCCTATTGAACTATGGGAGACTCCACCATTTGAACCTACCGTACGTGATGGTAAAATCTATGCTCGTGGTGCAGCTGATGATAAAGGTCAGTTCTACATGCACGTGAAAGCTTTCGAATACATGATGAAGAACAATGCTTTGGCATGTAATGTTAAATTCATGATCGAAGGTGAAGAAGAAGTTGGTTCGGCCAACTTAGGTATTTTTGTAAGTGCCAATAAAGAACGTTTAAAAGCTGATGTGATTGTTATTTCGGACACCTCGATGATCAGCTTGGAAAGCCCATCGTTGGAAACAGGTCTACGTGGACTATCTTACGTAGAGGTAGAGGTAACAGGACCAAACCGCGACCTTCACTCTGGTGTTTACGGTGGAGCAGTTGGAAACCCAGCAACCATCCTGGCTAAAATGATCGCTTCTTTGCATGATGAGAACAACCACATCACTATCCCTGGATTTTATGATGATGTGTTGGAATTGACTGAAGCAGAAAGAAAAGCATTGAACGAAGCGCCATTTGATATCGAAACCTATGAAGAAGATTTAGGTGTTCAGGAATTATGGGGCGAAAAAGGATTCACAACGATCGAACGCACAGGTATCCGTCCTACTTTGGAGGTAAATGGTATCTGGGGTGGATATATTGGTGAAGGTGCAAAAACAGTTTTACCTTCTAAAGCCTTCGCAAAAATCTCTATGCGTTTGGTTCCTAACCAAAACTCTGAGCGTATCACGAAATTATTCAAAGACCATTTTGAAGCCATCGCTCCAAAATCTGTAAAAGTAGAAGTAAAACCTCATCATGGTGGAGAGCCTGTGGTTACTCCTACCGATAGCATCGCCTATAAAGCAGCAGAGAAAGCACTTGAAGAAACATTCAACAAAAAACCTATCCCTACTCGTGGTGGTGGTTCGATTCCAATCGTTGCTCTATTCGAGAAAGAATTAGGTATTAAAACCGTATTGTTAGGTTTCGGATTAGACAGCGACAACCTGCACTCCCCTAATGAAAAATATGGCATTGAAAACTACCTGAAAGGTATCGAAACAATTCCATTGTTCCATAAATACTATGCGGAAATGTCGCGATAGCGCAGCTATCGCTCGCTAGTATTTAGTATATAGTAGTTAGTATTTAGACCTATGTCTTCTAGAAGTAGTTAGTATATAGTAGTTAGTATTTAGACCTATGTTTGTTAAAAAAGATTTTGAATTTTTAAATAATTTTAAAGTTTTAAATGATTTATTAAGCCGCCAGGGTCTAAATACTAAATACTTACTACTAAATACTCAAAACAGGTCTAAATACTAAATACTTACTACTAAATACTAAAAAATGCATAGGTTTTTCTATTTCGCTGCGGTACTATTTTTCTACATCCTCAGCTACCCTATTCTTTATTTTTTAGCGAAAAACCCGGAAAAGCATTACAACTCTATTGTATGGTTCCGTAAATGGATCAGTGTGACCAGTTTATACCTGGTGGGTATAAGGATTAAAGTGCATTATGAAGAACCGGTAGATTGGTCCCAAAATTACATCATCTGCCCGAACCATACATCTATACTGGACATTACGGCGTTGACCTACTTGTGTCCAAAACCTTTTTCTTTTATTGGAAAGATCGAATTGATGGACAATCCGGTTACCAGGATATTCTTCCGTACGATCGATATTCCTGTTAAGAGAGAAAGTAAGATATCCTCCTTTAAAGCATACAAGCGTGCGACCGAATTGCTACAGCAGGGAAAAAACGTGGTTATTTTCCCGGAAGGAAAAATAGACGATGGTTATCCGCCGATACTGCATCCTTTTAAAGCCGGCGCCTTTAAAATGGCGGTAGAAAATAATATCCCCATCCTTCCCGTGGTGATCCACAATGCCTGGAAAATTATGTTTGATGATGGATCAACATATGGATCCAGATCCGGCGTAATTGAAATCACGGTATTAAAACCTATACAGACCGACCCGAAACTGCATGATAACGATAAGAGTTTTGAGCAGGAAGTCTACGAAAAAATGAATAAAGCCTGGACGGAATACAATAACCGTAAATAAATTTTTCATTTTAGAAATCTGATTATCTGATACATACACCCATTAACAAAGAATTAAGGGGAAATTTCTTGCATTAGTTAAATTAAATATTATTTTTGCGAAAAATGTAACTTAATTAAAGAGATATGTATTGGACACTTGAATTAGCTTCGCATTTAGAAGACGCTCCTTGGCCGGCTACCAAAGATGAATTGATTGATTATGCTATCCGTTCTGGCGCACCTGTTGAAGTGATTGAAAATCTTCAAGCGTTGGAAGACGATGGTGAACCATACGAGAACATCGAGGAAATCTGGCCGGATTATCCGACAAAAGATGATTTCTTTTTCAATGAAGATGAATATTAAATTCAAATAAAAAGCGCCTTTTTATCAAGAGGCGCTTTTTATTTAATCCTTTTATGTTTTTATTGGTCAAAGATTCTAAATAAATTAAACATGAAACCGCATTTACTGTATTTGATATTGTCCATCAGCCCTTTGATCTCTTTCGCACAGGCAAAACCTAATCAGGCTAAAATGGAGCATATGGAAAGCAAATCAAGCAAGGAAAATCTATCCTTGGTCAAGAATTTTATACATGACCTAGCAAACGAAGAGAATGCATTGGATGTGATCCTTAGTCAATATGTTACGGTAAATGATCCTTCCGATGAGATGTATGATTACCTGGAAGTTAGTCTTCAGGAAATCAGAATCAATTTGATGACCAAAAAACTGGAGAATATACAATATAAGACCTACAGTCAATTACCACGTAAGGAGGTTCGGGATATCGATCCAGAGGATATGGATGTGAACAATATGTACTTCCTTTACCATAAGGACCGGTTGGTGACCAGCATTTATGTGGAGGATGGAAAAATTGCTTCATTTACCTTGGTTTCTAAAGGGGAAGAGATGGCTCATTTTGTCACCTATTAACAAAAAATCATTTTTTTATTTGATTTCTTGCAAATATCAAAACAATCGTTGATATTTGTTTCATTAACAATGAAAGCACAACAGTTCAATACAATTTGGTGGTGGCACAACAATTAATGTTGTGGCAATGACCTATTGAATGAATTAATGAACTCAAAAAATAGCGGGCTTGCCTTTTAGGCAAGCCTTTTTTTATGCACTGATATGAAAGAAATTTTAGCCCATTTATTTGAATATAAGTCTTTTACAAGAAAAGAAGCGTACGATATCCTCACGAATATCGCGACCGGCAAATACGATTCGCATCAAATCGCGGCATTCATGACCATCTATGGGATGCGCAGCATCCGCGTAGAAGAATTGGGCGGCTTTCGCGATGCCATGTACGACTTATGTAATAAGCTGGATTTCGATGGCTATGACCTGATCGATATGTGCGGTACAGGTGGTGATGGAAAAAACACCTTCAACATATCCACTTTATCCTCCTTTGTCGTAGCGGGTGCTGGCTATAAAGTAGCCAAACACGGTAATGTGGGTGTATCCTCGGGCTGTGGATCTTCCAATGTGATGGAATCCTTAGGTTATACCTTTACCGCAGACAGCGACGCCTTAAAGAAACAGCTAGACGAGGCCAATATCTGTTTCCTGCATGCCCCACTCTTCCACCCTGCCATGAAAACCGTGGCGCCAATCCGTCGGGCATTAGGGGTAAAGACCTTCTTCAATATGCTCGGTCCATTAACTAATCCTGCCAACCCCAAATTCCAATCAGTTGGGGTGTTCAATCTAGAACTGGCAAGGCTATATGCCTACCTGTATCAGAACAGCAATAAACAATATAGCATCATCCATTCCATGGATGGATACGATGAAATATCCCTGACCGGCGATTTCAAAGTAATCAATAATGCGGGTGAGAATTATTATACGGTGGAGGAATTAGGTTTCCAACCTGTTGCAGCGGCAGATCTGGCCGGTGGAGATCAGGTCGAAGAATCGGCGAATACCTTCAAGAAGATCATCCAAGGTGAAGGTACGGATGTACAGAACAATGTGGTGATGAGCAATGCCGCCTTCGCCATCAAAACTTTCCATCCGGAAAAAAGCTTTGCCGATTGCTACTATGAAGCCGAAGCATCCTTATTGGGATTAAAAGCAGAAGAGAGCCTTAAAAAACTGATAAATGCCTAAGAGAAATATATTGATCAAGGTATGTGGCATGCGAGACCCTGAGAATATCAAGGAACTGGCTGGCTTACCTCTTAATTACATTGGCCACATTTTTTATCCGAAATCCGCTCGCTATGTGGGCAACCTGTCGACATTAGCAGATGCTCCAGGATTAAAGAAAACGGGCGTTTTTGTAAATGCCAGCCTTTCGGAAATTACGTCGGCAATAAAACAATACGACCTGAAGGTCATCCAATTGCATGGCGATGAATCCCCGGCATTGGCAAAAGACCTTAAAGGGTTAGGTATGGAAGTCATCAAGGCATTTGGCATTGATGAGGGTTTCGACTGGTCTAAGGTAGCTCCTTTTCTAGATCAGGTAGATTACCTCCTTTTCGACAGTAAGAGCGCAGCCTACGGCGGTACAGGCTATACCTTCAATTGGGAAAAATTAACATCCTATCCCTATGAAAAGCCTTATTTCCTAAGTGGCGGACTTTCATTAGAAAACCTTTCCGAGGCATTGGCATTTGATGATGCCAGATTAGTTGGCCTGGATCTAAACTCCAAATTCGAACTCGAGCCGGGATTAAAAGATATCGAAAAAATAAAAGAAGCATTGAAAACCATACACCATGAGTAAATATCAAGTAAACCAAAAAGGGTATTATGGCCCATTCGGAGGAGCATACATCCCCGAAATGCTGTATCCCAATGTAGAAGAATTACAACAACAATACCTTTCCATCATAGAAGACCCTTCGTTTAAGGAAGAGTTTGAACAATTATTACGGGATTATGTAGGCCGTCCATCCCCTCTGTATCCAGCAAAAAGGCTATCGGAAAAATACGGTACCAATATTTTCCTGAAGCGTGAAGACCTGAACCATACCGGAGCGCATAAGATCAACAATACCATCGGTCAGATTCTCTTGGCAGAAAAACTGGGCAAGAAACGGATCATTGCCGAAACCGGCGCTGGGCAGCATGGTGTGGCAACTGCGACAGTCTGCGCCCTGAAAGGTTTGGAATGTGTGGTGTATATGGGCGAGATCGACATTCAGCGTCAGGCGCCAAATGTTGCCCGGATGAAAATGATGGGAGCTACGGTCATTGCGGCCACTTCGGGCAGCAAAACATTAAAAGATGCGACCAATGAAGCCTTAAGAGATTGGATAAACAATCCGGTGGATACCCACTACATCATCGGTTCGGTGGTTGGACCACATCCCTATCCCGACATGGTGGCGCGCTTTCAGTCCATCATTTCTGAAGAAACCCGGAAGCAACTATTGGAAAAAACCGGAAAAGAGACCCCAGATATCGTGATGGCCTGTGTAGGCGGAGGATCGAATGCTGCAGGGATGTTCTACCATTTTTTGGATGAAGAGGATGTTCAGATCATAGCTGTGGAAGCCGCAGGTCATGGTGTTGACAGTGGCGAATCAGCTGCTACCACCCAATTGGGACATGAAGGCGTGCTACATGGCAGTCGCTCCATCCTGATGCAGACCGAAGATGGACAGGTGATTGAACCTTATTCCATTTCGGCCGGGCTCGATTACCCTGGTATTGGCCCACAACATGCTTGGTTGTTCAAGTCTGGCAGAGGCAGCTATGTCAGTGCTACCGATGAGGAAGCGATGAATGCGGGACTACTTCTGACCAAATTGGAGGGGATCATCCCAGCGATCGAAAGCTCGCACGCCTTAGCGCATTTGGAGAAGATGACTTTTAAAGGCGATGAAACCGTCGTGATCTGTCTTTCCGGACGTGGCGACAAGGATCTTGATAATTATATGAAATACTTTGGCTTTTAACCATGATGCAGATAAATAAACAAGCAAACGGATTGCTATCCATCTATTTTACCGCCGGTTATCCATCCTTGGACAGCACCTTGGATATTGCCGAGGCGCTCGAAAAAGCAGGTGCAGATTTTTTGGAAATCGGTTTCCCCTATTCCGACCCTGTGGCCGATGGACCAACTATACAGCATAGTTCGGAAGAAGCCCTAAAAAATGGCATGACCCTGAACATTCTTTTTGAACAATTAAAAGACCTCCGGAATAGGGTTTCCATTCCTGTCTATTTAATGGGTTATGTAAATCCCGTTATTCAATATGGGGTAGAGAATTTTTGTAATAAATGTAAGGAGGTCGGTGTAAACGGAACAATCATCCCTGATCTACCGATGTATGAATACGAAGAACTTTACCAGGATGTATTTAAGGAAAATGGAATCAGCAATATCTTTTTGGTAACTCCACAGACTTCGGAAGCACGAATCCGTAAGATCGATGATCTTTCTACCAGCTTTATTTACCTACTATCTTCCAATGCGACTACCGGTAAGCAATTGGCTATCCAGGATCAATCGGAAGCCTATTTCAAAAGAATTAAAGACATGGATTTGAAAAATCCGGTAGTAATTGGATTTGGTATCCATGATCGGGATACATTCCGAAAAGCAACGAGCTATGCGAATGGAGCCATTGTTGGGACAGCATTCGTAAAACTATTGGCAGCCGATAATTATTTGGACAAGATTTCGGGTTTTATTCAAAGCATAAAATAATCTTCTTTTAGTTCAGAAATACAATTTCCAAAATAGGAATGCTGTACAAGTAAATTCCAAGTGGGATGTAAGTGAGTTGTAAGTGACTTAATGCACTTACAAGTCACTTACACCTCACTTAAACCTCACTTAAACCAAGACCAAAATCTATTTTTTCAGAGGGCATAATTAAGCCTTCCAAAAAAAAGAGGCTGTATCATTTTTTGAAGTGAACCCCAAAAGTTAGACAAAAACTTTTGGGGTTCACTATTTATGGCAAAACACACATTTGAGGAGAAACTAGATATCGTTTCTCAAGTGAAAGGCGGGAAGCCGATACTGCGCATATCCCGCGAGCTTCGTATCCGAGAAGGCATGATATTGGAATGGGTTCGGAAGTATAATCTTTATGGTGAAAGGGGGCTACTCAAGCAGCCTAATGTCCGAGCCACGTCTGATTTCAAAGAAGAAATTGTAAGGACTATTTTGGAAAAAAAAGTACCTTTAGTTCAGGTTGTTCTACAGTATGGAGTAAGCAAGAGTGCTTTAGAGAGCTGGGTGAAATTGGTACGGATCCATGGGTATGCTGTATTACATCAACAAAAAAATCGTGGACGACAGCCTAAAGATATGAGTAAATCGAAGAAGCATGAGCCTGAAACAGAACTAGAGAAGCTCCAGACGGAGAACACTCGTTTACGAGCCGAGATTGCATTATTAAAAAAAGTCAAGGCCTTAGTCAAGGAAAGAGAAGCCCGCGAACGCATGAATGGGCAAAAGCCATTGAAGAACTAAGGTCTGAACATGATGTTGCAATTCTATTGGATTGCAAACAGATGGCTCGTTCGGTATTTTATTATCATCTCAAACGCCTAAATAGTAGAGATAAATACAAGAGAGAAAAGGAAGAGGTTATACGCATATTTCACCTGCACAAAGGTAGATATGGGTATCGACGGGTAACGGCCGAAATGAAGAACTTGGGTTATCATATAAATCATAAGACCGTTCAAAGATTAATGGAAACATTGGACCTGAAATGTAAGATCAGGAAAGTCCGCTATCGATCATACAAAGGTGAGGTTGGTAAAATTGCTCCCAATATACTGGGAAGGAATTTCAAGGCAAGTTCCCCTAATCAGAAATGGGCTACAGATGTTACTCAGGTAAACATCAAAGGCGAGAAGATCTACCTATCTCCGATACTTGACATGTTCAATGGAGAAGTTATCTCCTATAGTATCTCCAAAAGCCCGAATATGAAGATGATAGAGGAGATGTTATATAAGGCTTTTGATAAAACTAAAGACACAAAGGGGCTTATTTTTCATTCTGATCAAGGCTGGCAATATCAGCATTATGGATATAGAAAGGCTTTAGAGAAACAAGGTATTATACAGAGCATGTCCAGAAAAGGGAATTGCTTAGATAATGCAGTGGCCGAAAACTTTTTTGCAATCTTAAAGACAGAATTACTATACTCACAAACCTTTGAGACAGCCCACGAGTTTATCCATTCTGTAAAAGAATATATCTACTATTACAACAATAAAAGAATAAAAAACAGACTAAATGGAAAGAGCCCGGTGGAATACCGAGCTCTCCTAGAAAAAACTTAATTTTGTAAATCCGTCCAACTTTTTGGGGTCATATCATTTATGACACAGCCTCTTCATAAATTCCAATATTTACAGGATTGGAATTTATGGGCAGCATTTCCCGAGATTAATTTACTCTTCTTAAGATTTTGTTGAAAACGAAAAATACCAAGCCCGCAGCGCATGTTAAGCCTATAACGCCAAAATACAGCAAGTTTGGATGTGCAGCTAAAGTTTCCATAAATTATTAGGTTTATTACATTAAGTTGAGTCCAATATAAAAACCAATTTTTTTACACGCAAGAATTAATTAAAATAATTTATCAACATTTTCCCATAACAATTGTTATATTTGGATAATCTATGCGAAAAATTATTGCCATATTACTCCTAATGATTTATTCTGTATGCAGTACGGGGGCAACAATTTATCTCCACCATTGTGGAAAATCGACATTTCTATCGCTAGATCAATCCACCAAAGTATCAAATGAGAATTGTCCTAATTGTTCAAAATGCCAGGACAAAGCTTCCCATAAACACGGTGATTCCTGTAAGAAAGGATGTTGTCAGGACAAGGAATTAAGCTTGAAATCGGACAGCGAACAATTACAGTCAAAATCCACCTTTACAGATTTAATCAATTTTGCGCCAGCAGTGGTCCTGATCCCTTGGATCATGGAACAATGGAAAATCTTTGTTGATGATCCTGACCAAGAGTACCACAGTTTGGCCTTTATTCCTATTCAGGATCTCGAACCCGTCTACATCTTAAACTGCACGTATAGAATTTAGTATTGAATTGACTCCAAATATTTAAACATTATTTGAATCAATTTTTTATTAAATTTTATGAATACCCTTAAAAATTATTTATTAATAACATTTATCCTATTGGGCAATCTGGCATTTGCGCAGACCAATACGGTAGAATTTGAAGTGGCCGGAAATTGCGGCATGTGTAAAAAACGAATTGAGAAGGCAGGAAAAGATGGCGGTGCAAACAGCATCACCTGGGATCAGGCAACCCAAAAAGCCAAAGTAACCTTTGACAGCAAAAAAACCACAGTAGATAAAATAAAGAAATCCATTGCTGATGCTGGGCACGACACAAAAGAGTTCCGTGCTTCGCAAGAGGTATATGACAAATTGCATGAATGCTGTCTATATGAACGTATGGGTGCCGATGGTATCAAAAATGAAGATGACCATGAAGGCCATGACCACGATGACCATGAAGGTCACGATCATGCATCCCACGAAGGACACGACCATGATGAACATGAAGGCCATGATCACGCTAAGAAAGCGGATGACAAAGGTGGACATGACCATGATCACGACCATGAGGTGACCGGTGTAGTAGTTAATGAAAATGATCGTGGTGATCTGACCCCAATTTCTGATGTTACCGTTTATTGGAAAGAAGATCCTTCCAAAAAAATAAAGAGTAATGAGAATGGTGTGTTCAAGATCATGCACGTAAAACCATATCGTTACTTGGTAGTAACCCACGCCAGCATGAATTCGGATACGGTGGAGGTTAAGAACCTACATGATATCGTGATGATCCAGGCGAAGAACAATGTATTGAAGGAGATCGTTGTTTCGAGAAGACAGAAATCGAACTATATCAATAAGCTAAGCCCTGTGCGTGTGGAAACCATCACGGCAAAAGAGCTTTTCAAAGCTGCCTGTTGTGATCTTTCGGAAAGTTTTTCTACCAACGCATCAGTTGATGTGGTAAGTAGCGATGCGGTAACCGGAAGTAAACAGATCCAGATGTTGGGATTAAGTGGTATCTATACGCAGTTGACTGTAGAAAACCTACCAGGTCCGCGTGGTTTTGCCTCTCCCCTTGGTTTGAACAGTATCGCTGGTACTTGGATCGAAGCGATCAACATCAGTAAAGGTATCGGTTCTGTTGCCAATGGATTCGAGAACATGGCCGGACAGATCAATGTGGAATTGAAAAAACCACACAATACCGATAAATTATATTTCAATGCCTACGCCAATAATATGGGCCGTACGGATATCAACCTGAATGTTGCTACCCACCTGAACGAAAAATGGTCAGTAGGATTGTTGCTGCATGACAACTTCATGTACAATAAGAAGATGAACTTCAGCGACAATGGATTTAGGGATATGCCGGTTGGAAACCTATTCTCCGGTATCAATAGATGGCATTATGAAAATGGAAAAGGTGTCATTGCACAATTTGGGGTAAAATTCCTACATGATGACCGTGTTGGTGGACAGATCGATTTCAATGAAGACACCGACAAGTTTACGACCAACCAATATGGCTTGGGCTTCAAAAACGAGCGTATTGAAGGTTTTGGTAAACTAGGTTATGTATTCCCGACCAACAAACATCGTAGTATCGGTCTACAATTATCAGCAAGCCGCTATAAACAGGAAAGTTTCTTCGGATTGAATGCTTACGACAGTGAGCAGAAATCCATGTATGCCAACTTATTGTTCCAGGATATCATTTCCGATGTGACCCATAAATACAAAGTGGGTGCATCCATCCAATATGATGATATGGATGAGCAGTTAAGCCGTGTGAACAGCACAAATGATTACGATTATAACTTCGGAAGAAAAGAATCGGTTGCGGGTGCATTCTTAGAATATACCTTTAGCCCTTCGGAGAAATTCGATGCGGTATTGGGTATCCGCCAGGATTACAATAACCTATATGGTTGGTTCACCACACCACGGGCGGTACTGCGTTATGAGCCTATCTTAGGAACCACTTTCCGCATCAGTTCAGGACGTGGACAACGTACAGCGAATGTTTTTGCAGAGAACTTAGGTATTTTTGCATCCAGCCGTACTATTAAAGACTTGGCCCAATTGGTGTCTGGTGAAGCAGCTTATGGATTAAAACCAGAGGTTTCTTGGAATACAGGCTTTACATTTGACCAAAGCTTCCAATTGTTCGGTCGTGAGTCTGGCTTATCGTTAGAATTGTTCCACAACAACTTCCAAAACCAGGTCGTGGTTGATTTCGAAAACCCACGAGAAGTAGCATTCTATAATCTGGATGGCAAATCCTATTCGAACAGTGTTCAGGCAGAATTCCGTTTCATGCCGGCACAGCACTTCGAAGCACGTTTTGCATACCGTATGTTGGATGTACAGACCGAATATACTTCCGGAAAATTACAGAAACCATTGACAGCAAAACACCGTGGATTCATGAACTTGGCCTACAACCTACATTCGGGATGGAGTTTTGATTATACCTTGAATGTGGTGGGCAAGAAACGTCTTCCAAGTACGGTAGGTAATCCAGAGGCGTATCAATTGGCAACGGAATCAGATGCTTATGTTACGATGAATGCTCAGGTGAGCAGAACATTTGGAAAGAACAAGAATTTTGATGTGTATGTTGGTGGTGAGAACCTGAGCAACTACTTCCAAAAAGATCCGATCTTGGCACATGACAACCCGTTTGGAGCTAATTTCGACACGAATTTAGTTTGGGGTCCGATAGTAGGAAGAATGTTTTATACCGGTATCAGATACCATATTAAGTAAAAAGGTAAAATATTTATTAAGTAATAGCATGAAGAGCCTCTGGTGTAAAAGCTGGGGGCTTTTTCTGTTTTAGCAGGGGATAAATGAAAGATATAGAAATATTTTTTTGTTAATATAAAATCTTATCCCTACCTTAGCACCGCTTATAGAGAAAGGCAGAGGGACTAGACCCGATGAAGCCTTAGCAACCTGTCCCTTGACAAGGTGCTACATTCTACCTCTAAAGAGGAACGATAAGCTGGACTCACTAATCCTTAGGAGCCTTCTCTTAGCAAACGACTTTAGTAAAAATTAATTAAGTACAATACTTTATGTTATTAACGAACAATTTAGGTTACCCACGTGTGGGCGCGTTCCGCGAGCTAAAGAAAGCTAATGAAGCTTACTGGGCAAAAAAAATCAGCGCGGAAGAATTATTGCAAGCTGGACTGAAAATCCGTGAAGGCAATTGGAAGACTCAAAAAGATGCAGGCATCGATTTGATCCCTTCTAACGATTTCTCATTCTACGATCAAGTATTAGACCTATCCTTAACTGTAGGCGCTATCCCTGCTCGTTACAACTCCCTTTTGAACAAAATCGATCGCCAGTATAACTTAGACCTATACTTCGCGATGGCTCGTGGTTTCCAAGAAGGTGGTGTCGATGTGACCGCTATGGAAATGACCAAATGGTTCGATACAAACTACCACTATATCGTTCCTGAATTCGTTAAAAACCAAGAATTCAAATTGACTTCAGAGAAATTCCTAAGCGAATACAATGAAGCAAAACAACAAGGTATCGAAACTAAACCGGTGATCATCGGCCCAATCACTTACTTATTATTAGGTAAAGAAAAAGAAGCTGGATTCAACCGTATCGATCTTATCGATATTTTATTACCTGTTTACGAAGAAATCTTAGCAAAATTGGCTGATGCTGGCGCTCAATACGTACAGATCGACGAGCCTTTCTTAGCTTTGGATATCAACGATGCTACCCGTGCGCTATACGCAAGTGTTTTCGAAAAACTTGCAGCAGCAGCTAAAGGCATCAAATTAATCGTTGCAACTTATTTCGAGGCATTACGTGACAACGAAGATACTGCTTTGGCACTTCCTGTACACGCGCTTCACCTGGATCTAGTTCGTGGTGAAGATCAACTCGACTCTATATTAGCGAAAGTTCCTGCTAACCTAACCCTTTCCTTAGGGGTGGTTGAAGGCCGTAACATTTGGAAAAATGATTACGAAAAATCCTTGACAAAAATCAACCAAGCAGTTGAGAAATTAGGAAAAGACCGTGTATGGGTTGCTCCTTCTTCTTCTCTATTGCACGTTCCTTTTGACTTGGACAACGAAAACAACGAAGAGTCTCTTCCTGCGGAAGTTAAAAACTGGTTAGCGTTCGCTAAACAGAAATTAGCTGAAGTAAAAGACTTAGCGGTATTGGCAGAAGGTGAAGTAGATGCAGCAACACAAAAACGTTTCGAAGCCAACAAAGCAGCAAACGAAAGCCGCCGTACTTCTCCATTGATCCACAAACCAGAAGTTAAAACCCGTGTAAGCAACATCACTGATGAAGACGCTACACGTACTTCTAAATTCAACGATCGTAAAAAAGCGCAAAAAGCGAAGTTCAATCTTCCTGACTATGCAACTACGACAATCGGTTCCTTCCCACAAACTAAAGATGTTCGTAAATGGAGAGCTGACTTGAAAAAAGGTGCTATTTCCCAAGAACAATATGATAAAGAAATTGCTGAAGAAACAGAAAGAACGATCCGTTTACAAGAGCAATTGGATATCGATGTATTGGTACATGGTGAATTTGAGCGTAACGACATGGTGGAATACTTCGGAGAGCAATTAGCAGGTTATGCATTTACTCAAAACGGTTGGGTTCAATCATACGGTTCTCGTTGTGTGAAACCTCCGATTATTTATGGTGATGTTTACCGTCCTGAAGATATGACTGTTCGTTGGTCTGCTTACGCACAATCATTGACTAACCGTCCGGTAAAAGGAATGTTAACTGGTCCTGTTACTATTCTTCAATGGTCTTTCGTACGTAACGATCAACCTCGTTCAACCACGACTTACCAAATCGCATTAGCGATCCTTGATGAGGTTCAAGCTTTGGAAAAAGCAGGTATCAAAATCATTCAGATCGATGAGCCAGCAATCCGCGAAGGATTACCATTGCGTAAAGCTGATCAACAAGCGTATTTGGATTGGGCTGTACGTTCATTCCGTGTATCTTCTTCGAATGTGGATGATGATACGCAGATCCATACACACATGTGTTACTCTGAGTTCAATGATATCATCCAAGATATCGCAGCAATGGATGCTGACGTAATCACGATCGAGACTTCACGTTCTCAAATGGAATTATTGGATGCATTCGCTGACTTCAAATATCCAAATGATATTGGTCCTGGTGTTTATGATATCCACTCGCCACGCGTTCCTAGCACAGAAGAGATGGTAGACCTATTGCGTAAAGCAAAAGCGGTTGTTCCTTCGGAGCAATTATGGGTTAACCCTGACTGTGGTTTGAAAACTCGTGCATGGCCGGAAACTAAAGCAGCATTGGAATCTATGGTAGAAGCTGCCAAGATTTTAAGAGCTGAATAAGCCTACGCATTTTTGATTATAAAATATAATTTGTTTTCAGGCCGAACGTTATGTTCGGCCTGATTTTTTTGGTCAAACCTTTTCCATGCCTTATTGTTTATTAATAAAGACAATTGCACTATGAAAAGAATCAACGGAGTATTACTATTATTTTTAATGACGAATTTATTGACTGGATGTTCCGTTATTGAGGGGATATTTAAGGCAGGTCTATGGTCAGGGATCATCTTCGTCGTTGTTATTGTTGCCTTATTGATCTGGTTGATCACCCGTTTCATGGGTGGCGGTGGAAATAGACAATAGTTAACTTAAAATTCATCGCTTATTAATAAACGATTCTGTATTTTCATGTCAAATTAGAGACTGGAAATGAACAGATTGCTATTAATATGCCTACTTATTATAAATTGTCTTGTCTCTTTGGGGCAGGACAATTATCCTACCCCCACCCGCATGGATGGGGTTTTGTTTTATATACAGCATAACCGGGGGAAGAATACCTATATCTACAGTCTGAATTATAAATCGGATAAAACGATAAATAAGGATGAACCCATTCAGGTTTATCGCCAATTATTTGACAATGGTGGGGTTATAAGGCCATTGACGATCATTCAAAAGAATTTTGCGTATGGAATTTATTCGAAGCTTTTGAAAAATAAAAGTTATGAGGCTTCCATTGTTTCTCTACCTGAACAAAAGTTATTTCTTCATTTTCCATCTAAGGGTGATCCTTATGTGAGTACCACGGTTGCTGGGACCAGTTTTATCCTCAAACGGATTTTTATTAGGCAGAAAGATGGGACGTCGGGATTGTCGACCAAGGTGGATTATATTCTGTTTTATGGGGTTAAGGATGGGAAGCCTTTGGTGAAAAAGCTGGTGTTGTAAATAATATTGCAATTATTCTTTTATATTTATTTTATTATTAACTTAATCTTCTATTAACATTATAAACCGTTCTTAGCACGAAATTTCATAAGGACACAATTTCTTTTAATTACCCTATTGTATGACAGAAAAAGAAGAATCAATTTCCTCTAATACAGGGGAGACAACATTCGAATCATTTTTTTATCAATATCATACTTTGCTTTATAATTATGCTTTAAATCATTTAAAGGATGAGGATATAGCTGCCGATGTCGTGCAAGAGGTTTTCATTAAAATCTGGAACAATTTTGACCAGTTAGATTTTGAAAACAATCCGAAAGCTTATTTATTTACCATTTGTAAGAACCAAGTGCATGATGAACTGAAAAAGAAGGCCAAATTCCAAGTCTATGCTTCGAACCAATTGAAGGTAAATAGCAATTTCTGCAATAACAATGAAGAAGAGCAGGAATACCGAGAATTAAAAAGGATCTATTCCGAAGCCATTGAACAATTACCTGAAAAAAGAAAACATATTTTTTGGTTAAGTAGAATGGAAAACTTGAGCAATACCCAAATTGCTCAACACCTAAATCTATCCATCAACACCGTTAGAGATCAACTAGTTAAAGGAAATAAGACCATTAAGACTTATATATTAAAAAAACATGGTCCTATTCCAAAAAAAATATTTTTGATCAGCATCGTCTTTTCGCTGAGCATGTCAGTATATAATACAGAAGAACACCTGAAAACGGCATGGACAAGGAAAGATTTGAATATTTATATACCAAGTACCTTCAAGACAATTGCTCAGAAAATGAGTTAAAGGAATTCTATGAACTATACCATTCATTAGAAGATCCTCAGCATTTACTCGACCTAGAAAGATTTGAGGAGAACTTTCCACTAGAAAAACAACTCTCTCCCGAAAAATCATCCGCTATATTAGCCCATATTCAACAGCCTAAAACTATTTCAAAACAGGCGAAGATCATCAAACTGATCCCTATTGCCGCCGCTTTCCTTATCATTGGCTTTGCTGCATTATGGTTCATGAAATCCAACGAAAATTCCGAGGTTGATTATTTCCGCTATAGCAATACCAGCAAAAAGATAAAAGTATTGACCTTAGAAGACGGCACGAGAATCTTGTTGAAACCCAATAGCGAACTCGTGCAGAAAAGTGACTTTGCAAAAGCTTCAGAACGTATCATCTCGTTCAAAGGGGAAGGTTTTTTTGATGTTAGTAAAAGATCAAATCAACCCTTTAAAATTGTATCCCAAAATCAAGCGGAAATTAAGGTTTATGGCACTAGGTTCAATTTAATATTCCATGGCGACCAGCAAGAAGCAGTTTTAACTGAAGGCTCAATTGCGATGAAATTGGGCACCGAGGAAGTGAAAATCAAACCATCGGAAAGGGTGCACATCGATAAGGGAGCCATAAGGACATCGGTGGTCGATACTATGCAATATATTTCATGGACCAACCATCAATTATATTTTAACGATAAGCCATTACAAGAAGTTATCAACCAATTACATACAGCATATCCGGATCAGAAAATCCAAATAAACAACCAAAATTCCAACCTCTACTTTACCGGCTATTTACCAACAGATGATTTTGAGGATTGTATCACCATCCTACAAAAAACTTTTAAAAATTATAACCTCGTTATTTCAATAGAAAAATGAAAAAACAAAAGCTAACCCTGGCATTAGCGCTGGCATTGAGCCTTGGCTTGCCAAACATTAACCATTCCTATGCGGGTAGTCTCTCCTCCTATCAGGATAAGAATATCACGGAATTAATTCAAAAATTGGAGAAAAAGTTCAAGGTTAGGTTCAACTATGAATCTAAACTGAAAGATCTTAAGATTAAGAATAATTATGAAATTGGAAGCTTAAAGAAGTCCGAAATCGTAAATTTTCTTAGTGAGGTGAGCTTTCAACAGATTCAGATTGATAAAGTGGGCGATAATGCCTTTACTATGCGTCTAAAACCCAACAGTTCAACCAATGGAACAACAGGTCAGAACCTACAGGGTTCAAGAACATCATCTAATCTCCAAAATCAAATTACAGGAACTGTTTTAGATGGACAAACCAATGAGCCACTTGCGAATGTAACTGTACGAGTGAAAGGTACGGAGACCGCTGCACAAACTAATGAGCAAGGGAAATTCACGATCATGATTCCCAATGATAACAGCGTTCTGGTATTTTCCATAGTAGGATACAATAGTTTAGAATCTTCTGCAAGGAACAATGCTACCATTACCTTACTGCGTTCAGAAGAATCCATTGACGAAGTAGTTGTAACGGCTCTAGGTATCAAAAGAGAAACGAAAGCCTTAGGCTACGCGGTTCAGGACATTAAAGGTGATCAATTACAAAAAGTTAAAGGTGTAGACGTTGGTACAACATTAACTGGTAGGATTTCGGGATTACGTGTTTTCAACAGTACAGAATTTAACCGGATGCCTTCGATCTCCCTAAGAGGTATGTCGCCAATTTTGGTGATCGATGGGGTAGCTTATGAAAACCTTAACCTAAGGGATATTCCAGTAGATAACATTGAAAACATTTCGGTATTAAAAGGAGCAACTGCAACCGCCCTATACGGAAGCATGGGTGCTGGGGGTGCCATCATGGTCACCTCTAAAAAAGGATTGGGTGAAATGGGTACCGAAATCTCGGTAAACAGCAATAATATGTTTTTCGCGGGCTATCTTGCCCTTCCAGAGGTACAATCATCCTATTCAGCTGGTGAAGGCGGAAAATACAATACAAATGATTATGTATGGGGGGATAAGTTAGATATTGGCAGACAATATAGTCAATGGAACCCGATCACTAAACAAATGGAAATGACCGAATTGACCTCAAGGGGCAAGAACAATTTCCAGAATTTCCTAGAACCTGGTGTAATTTCCAACAATTCGGTTAGTTTCACCAACCAAGGAGAATATGGAAGTATCCGTACTTCGATCAGCCATATCTATAATAAAGGTCAATATCCAAATGCCAAATTGAATATGACCAATATATCCGTATCTGGAGAAACCAAGATTTCTAAAAAAATATCCTTGGAATCAAGATTTGGTTACAATAGAAGGAACGCTCCTAATGATTTTGGTGCTGGATATAATGCTCAAGGATATATTTATAATATTTTGGTATGGACCGGTCCAGAATATGACCTTATGCAATATAAGGATTACTGGCTAGCCAAAGATGAGAAACAAAACTGGCATTATAATGCTTGGTATGACAACCCTTATTTATCGGCCTATGAAAAGATAAGTGCAGAATTGGTCAACAAATTGAATGCGGCTGTCACGTTGAATTATCAAGTGAATGATTGGGCTAAATTCATGTTGAGAACGGGCTATGATTATTATGGAAATACCCAAACGCAAACCAATCCAAAAGGCATCTACGGTACTCGTGGAGGATTTAGTGGTTACCATAGTAATGGTAAATATTGGACCAACAAAACGGATGGTTTTGGAACCAACAATGATTTGATTTTTACCGCAAAAAAATCTTTTAGTGATTTTCAAATTGACGGTTTAGCAGGTGCTGGCGTATTCTATAGAAGGGATAATGGTTTAATTGCCTCTACGGTAAATGGTATTTCAATTCCTGGATTCTATTCCCTTAAAAATTCGATTGATCCCGTTTCAACTTCCGAAACGAAAAATAAAGAAATGATCAACAGTTTATATGGTCGAATTTCCCTATCCTGGAAAAACGCCATTTTCTTAGAAGCGACAGGAAGAAATGACTGGTCTTCCGCTTTACCGGAAGAGACCAGGTCCTATTTCTACCCATCAGTTTCTGGTAGTGTGGTTGTTTCTGATCTATTGCAGGATTATAAACCATCTTGGCTATCGATGTTGAAACTGAGAAGTTCTTGGGCAGTCACAAAATCTGTACCTGCTCCTTATGAGATCAGACAGACTTATAGCGTTAGCTCCAATGTTTGGGAGGGTCTTTCTACCGCATCGTATCCGAGTTCGATCAAGGATTTTTCCATTTCTCCAACACAAAGAGACCTTTCCGAGTATGGTGCTGATATTTCCTTATTCAACAACAGATTATATGCGAATTATACCCGATACTATCGATTACTGCAT
The DNA here is from genome assembly GCF_037126265.1 of Sphingobacterium tenebrionis. NCBI lineage: Bacteria > Pseudomonadati > Bacteroidota > Sphingobacteriia > Sphingobacteriales > Sphingobacteriaceae > Sphingobacterium > Sphingobacterium tenebrionis. Next base: position 12,966 of record NZ_JAYLLN010000029.1, on the reverse strand, counting down.
AATGTAACTACCTATGCAAGTATTTCACCATCCTCAGGGTTCAGTTCTCGATTGATCAATACCGACCAACAATTGATGACCAAAGGCCATGAAATCACGGTTGGAGGTACAGCGATCAAAAAGGATGATTTCTCTTGGGATATCATGACCAACTTTTCGCAAAATCTGGAATATTATCATAAACTAGATCCTATCTATACAGCAGATGCCTTATACATCAAAAAGGGATTGCGTACTGACTTTTATGCTACACGCGATTGGGAAAGAAGCCCTAATGGAGAAATTGTACATAACTCTGCAGGTATGCCGGTTTCCGCCACACATGCGAACAGATTGTTTGGCTATACCGCACCAAAATGGTTTTGGGGTTTGACCAATCAATTTGGATATAAGGATTTCTCATTATCCTTTAGTTTAGATGGACGTATAAAAGGATTATCCTATTCCAATATGAATGCAAGGTTATGGCAAACAGGTGCCCATCCAGATGCTGCATCTCCTGAGCGTTATGAGGAAGTAGTTAATGGTAATAAAACCTATGTAGGAAATGGTGTTAAAATTACTTCAGGAACAGTGACCTATGATAAATATGGACAAATCTTAACGGATACCCGTGAATTTGCACCTAATGAAACAGCTGTGTCGTTTGAAAACTATTGGAAAAGGGCATATTCCGGTACACATAACATTTGGGATGAAACGTTCATTAAATTAAGGGAAGTATCCATTAATTATAACCTTCCAATAGGTCTTGCACAAAAGATAAGTGCTAAAAAAGCCAGCATTGGAGCTACTGGACAGAATCTATTTTTATGGACAAAGGAATATAAATTTTCAGATCCGGACACGGGATCAGAGGATTTAAATTCCCCATCCATGAGATATGTAGGGTTCAATCTTAACATCACTTTTTAATCCTTAATTTTTACAAGAAAAAACATGAAAAAGCTATTCAAATATATATTAATTGGAGTCACTGGTTTTTCAGTACTATCCTGTTCCAAATTTGAGGAAGTGAATACTAATCCCGAAGCGACCGAGAAGGCAACATCGGCGATGATTGCTACTCGTATCATCTTGAATTTGGCAAACCAATCGACTCAAAAGAGTTTTATGATGCCCTATCTGCTTAACAAGAACGTCATTTGGACGGAATTTGTGGAAAGCTATCAATACAATGGATTTGGAACCAGTTCTGTTAGTATGACGGCGATCAATGATGCGGAGAACATGGTGAAATTTGCCGCTACGGAAAAACTTGCCAAATCCTACGAAGGATTGAAATATTTTGCAAGAGCAATAAAGTTTTATGAATCGACCATGGATTTGGGAGATATTCCTTATTCTGAAGCTTTAAAAGGAGAATCAGAAAAGAATTACTTCCCGAAATATGATACACAAAAAGAGGTGTTTTTGGGAATCTTAAATGAATTGGAATTAGCTGATAAGGCCTTTTCTGAAGGGGAGAAATTTTCTGGAGATCCAATCTATGCTGGAGATATCAACAAATGGCGGAAATTAGTGAACAGTTTCTCTCTTAATGTGTTGATGCAGTTAAGCAAAAAGGAATCCGATCCTGATTTGAATGTTAAAGGTAGGTTTCAGACCATCTTAACAAGCAAGCCTATATTTGCATCCAATGCAGATAACTATGAGATAAAGCGTTCCGATAAGAATGGTCAACAATATCCTTTCTATAAAGTTGGAAACAATTTTACGATCTATCCAACCATGTCTACAGAAATTGTTGATCGATTAAAAGATAAACAAGATCGTCGGTTGTTTTACTATGGTAATCCTGCAGCTAAAAAATTATCCGAAGGTAAGACCCAATCTGATTTTGCTGCCTATGTAGGAATTGATCATTCCCAGTCTTTTGACGTGATTACAACGATCAAAAACAGTGGCGATTATTCTAAATTGAATGATCGTTATATGGAAATACCGACTGGCGAACCAACCCAACAATTATCTTATGCCCAAGTATGTTTTATCATTGCTGAGGCTGCTGCGAGAGGATGGGTTTCTGATCCTGCGGTTGAATGGTACAAAAAAGGTGTGGAAGCATCTATGAAATTCATTTATGCCAATACCCCAAATACGACCCAATTCCACCATAACATGCCTTTGGACGATACTTATATCAGTACGTATGTGGCTGGTTTAGGAACTTCTTTTCCAACCAATCTTGAAGCAAGGATAGAGGAGATTTTGGTACAGAAATATTTGGCAAGTTTTCTTCAATCCGAATTTGCTACTTATTATGATTACCGGAGAACGGGGTATCCAAAATGGAAAATCAATCCTGCAACGAGTTTAAATTCGGAAGCTCCAACAAAAATACCAGTGCGCTGGAAATATCCTACGGTGGAGTTCGATTATAACACCGAGAATGTTGATGCAGCTGTTCAAAGACAGTTCAATGGGGTGGATGATATTAACCAACTCATGTGGATATTAAAATAATTTAAATTAAAAATTTAATATAAGCCGGCAATATGTTGATGTATTGCCGGTTTTTTTATTCATAATTATCAATTTCTTAACATAGAATCCATTAATATTCACGATATTTCAACAATCAAATAATTAACCAATATGAAAACAACCGTTTTAATCATTACCTGTCTTTTGACCTTCATGCAGTTTGGAACAGCACAAACTAAAGAGGCTAAAATAACGACTGCCATTTCGAATGAACTTACGCATGCTCGATCAGTGAAAGATTTAGCCGCAGTTTGGGAATTGAAAAAAATGGTAAGCCCAAATGGAGATACCATTAACACCAATTCGGTTGGATATTTGAAAATCTACCAGCAAGATCAATCCTTTCAAATCTTAAAACCTAGTAGAAAGGGGTTTTTCGTTGCCTTAACAGGTACTTATGAATTACCTTCAGAAGGGAGATTGGTTGAAAAAGTGATTAACAATTCAGGTATGCCTGGAACGGAAAACATAGAAAATAAAGAACCAATGAACTACAGTATTTCTGCCGACCGGAAATTCATGACTTTAAAATATAAGTTCAAAACACTTTCAGGAGAAATGATTACCTCAACTGAAATATGGCAGCGGGTTACTCATGATGTACCTACTGAATAGGTTCTTGTTTTCTGTATAGGTTCTATTTTTTCCCGGCGAACTTTTCTTCGTAAGATTTTTCTAGGGCAAACATTTCGTCCCTTAGTTTGGCAGCTTCTAGGAATTCCATTTCTTTGGCTGCCTTTTCCATACGCTTACGAACAGTCTCGATGGCTTTTTTCATTTCCTTTTCACTCATGTATTCGATGAGTGGATCGGCCGCCACTGCTGTACTTGCATCAGGTTCGATGTAAGCTTTCGGTTCGCCTTTGAAGTCCGCAACAGAAGTCTGTTCCAGAATCTCTTCCCTGGTTTTACCTACCGTACGTGGGGTTATTCCGTGCAGTTCATTGTATGCAACCTGCTTTTCCCTTCTTCGATTGGTTTCTTCTATGGTAATCTGCATGCTATCGGTCATCTTATCCGCATACATGATCACACGACCCTTATCATTACGGGCAGCACGTCCTATCGTCTGGATCAGAGATCGCTCTGAACGTAAAAACCCTTCCTTATCTGCATCCAATATCGCCACTAAGGTCACTTCTGGCAAGTCCAACCCTTCACGCAAGAGGTTCACCCCTACCAATACATCAAACTCCCCTAAACGCAGACCGCGAAGAATTTCTACACGTTCCAAGGTTTTTACTTCGGAGTGGATATAACGTACCTTAATATTCAATCGGGTCATATACTTGGTCAATTCCTCCGCCATACGCTTGGTTAAGGTGGTTGCCAACACTCGTCCACCTTCTTTGATGGTCTTATCTACCTCTTCCAAGAAATCATCCACCTGATTGATAGCAGGTTTTACTTCCACAACCGGATCCAATAATCCAGTAGGTCTAATCACCTGCTCTACCACCACGCCCTCCGTCTGTTGCAACTCATAGTCACCCGGTGTTGCTGAAACATAAATGGTCTGATTGGTCAAGGACTCGAATTCTGGGAAATTCAATGGCCGGTTATCCAATGCCGCAGGCAATCGGAAACCATGTTCCACCAAAGATATCTTCCGCGAGCGGTCTCCACCATACATCGCACGCAATTGTGGGATGGTTACATGGCTCTCATCGATCACCAAAAGATAATCTTCCGGGAAATAATCCAATAAACAGAACGGCCGCATACCTGGTGTTCTTCCATCGAAGAACCTAGAATAGTTCTCGATTCCGGAACAATAGCCAAGTTCACGCATCATTTCCAGGTCGTAGTTTACCCTTTCTTCCAAGCGTTTTGCTTCCAGCATCTTGCCTTCACCTTCCAATTGAGCTTTCCGGCTTACCAATTCTTCCTGAATGGAAAATATGGATTGAGTGAATTTTTCTTTAGGGGTAACAAACAGATTGGCTGGGAATAAAGCCAAGCTTTCATGTTTCTCCAGGGTTCTTCCAGATACCGGGTCGATCTCGCTCAACTCATCGATCTCATCCCCAAAGAATGAAATCCGATAAGCAGTATCCTGATATGCTGGATATACATCGATGGTATCCCCTTTCACTCGAAAGGTACCCCGTTTAAATTCTGCAGTAGTCCTGGCATACAAAATCTCCACCAGTTTATATAAAAAGGCATTCCTACTGATTGTCGTCCCTACGCCAAAGCGGAAGATGGAACGGGAAAAATCCTCTGGATTTCCCATACCATAAATACAGGAAACAGAAGAAACCACAATGACGTCCCGCCTACCTGACATCAAGGCCGAAGTGGTGGCCAGACGTAGTTTTTCGATCTCTTCATTGATGGCAAGATCCTTCTCAATATAGGTGTTGGAGGAAGCAATGAATGCTTCCGGCTGATAATAGTCGTAGTAGGAAACAAAATAGTTGACCGCATTTTCTGGAAAGAATTGCTTGAATTCGCCATATAGTTGGGCGGCCAAGGTTTTGTTATGGCTTAAAATCAACGTCGGCTTCTGTGTCTGTTGGATCACATTGGCCACTGTAAATGTCTTACCGGAACCGGTGACTCCCAAAAGAGTTTGATAGGTTTCTCCCGTATCCACTCCTGCTACTAATTGCTCGATGGCGGTAGGTTGGTCTCCAGTTGGTTTATACTCAGATGTTAATTTAAATTTCATAGCATGCCTTTCACTCTTTAAAGTTATCAAATATTATTCCCTATCAAAACTATATAGCTATTCATCGGTTAAATACCAATATTTATTAGTATTTTGGAGGATAAGAAGACTTTTTGTCATGGTAACGATTTTAACAAAACAGAACACGATTGCCAATCATTTTTTGGCAGAACTGAGAGATGTAAGGATTCAACAGGATAGGATGCGTTTTCGAAGAAATCTGGAACGCATTGGCGAAATCATGGCCTATGAGATCAGTAAGTCTTTCGAATACAAAGCTACCGAAGTGGAAACACCCTTGGGATCTGCCAATACACACCTGATGAGCAACCAACCGGTGATTACGACCATAATCCGAGCAGGCCTACCTTTTCATCAAGGCTTTTTAAATTACTTCGACCGTGCGGATAGCGCCTTTATCGCCGCCTTCCGGCATACCAAGAAAAGCGGGGAATTTGAGATTCATAAGAAATACCAAAACACCCCGAATTTGGATGATAAGATCGTTATTGTGGCTGACCCGATGTTGGCAACAGGCCGTAGTCTGGTGTTATGTTGTAAGGATCTATTAAGCGATTATAACATCAGGGAACTCCATATAGCCACTGTTATTGCCTCGGAAGAAGGGCTACAGCATGTGCAGGCTTTTTTACCTGAAGCACAGATCTGGGTTGGTGAAGTGGATAAGGAATTAACCTCCAAATCCTACATCGTTCCTGGATTGGGTGATGCAGGTGACCTGGCTTACGGAAACAAGGAATAGTAAAGCCTTGGTTGACCAGATTAACAAATAAACAATTAGCAATTACTTAATACACAATTAAAAGATAATGAATAAGATATCAGTAAATTTAATAAACAAATCTTCGCAATATGGAATGGCAAAAATACAATGGCGAGACATTAAAATTACCCATATGGTCCGCAGTTGAGGAAACAATCGTCCGGGAGAACCAAGCCGGAAATAAACTCAAGGTCTACATCGGAACCGATTCCCAGGTCAAACGTGGAACTGTTGAGTTTGCTACCGTCATCGTCTTTCTCCGGGAGCACCGTGGTGGCTTCATGTTCATCAGAAAAGACCGCAAGAACCACAACATGTCCATTAAGGAGCGAATGCTTTTAGAAGTTCAGCATTCGATCGAAACAGCCTATGAACTTTGTCCGCTTCTAGAGCAATACCACATCGATCTAGAGGTACATGCCGACATCAATACAAACCCCAATTTTCAATCCAACACCGCACTTAAGGAAGCCATGGGCTACATCCTGGGGATGGGTTTTATTTTTAAGGCAAAACCAGAGTCTTTTGCAAGCACCAACTGCGCGAACAAACTCGTTCAGTAGACTTGTTTAAGCCTTTTTACAGCTTGATGTAGCTGTTTACAGCTTGATGTAAATATGGCTTAGAGGCTTTTCTTAGGTAATAAATGCTATCTTTAATTATCGAAATAATTGAAGAATGCAGGATTTACTCTCTCAACTTTTCCAACAATTTCTAGCAACAAGTCTGTTGGAGTGGATCGCTACCCTCTCCGGTTTCCTCTGTGTATACCTTGCAGCCAAACAAAATATCTGGAACTGGCCAATCAGTATCATCTCTGTTCTGACCTATTTTTATATATTCTACCATAGTAAGCTTTATGGGGATTCTGTTTTGCAAATTTATTTTCTTGGAACGGCCATTTACGGTTGGTATTATTGGAACAAGAGAGCGCATTCGGATGAGAAACCGATAAGTTCCTTCAATAGCAAGCAAATGATGATGACCATGGTAGTCATTGCTGTTCTATCTTTTTTATTGGGTTTCGTCTTAGATCGTTGGACGAATTCTGATGTGCCTTATGCCGATGGTTTCTGTACGGCAACCAGTTTTGTTGCCCAATTTTTAATGACCAGGAAGGTGCTACAGAATTGGCTGATCTGGGTGTTTGTAGACATCTGCTATATTCCCTTATATTACCACAAAGATTTATTGTTGACGGCGGTGCTGTATTTCGCTTTCGCCATTATTGCCTGGAATGGATATCGGGATTGGCGGAAAACCTATCAGAATTTTCAGTAATATTGCCTTCATGCAAGAAAAAGAGATTGCCTACATGCAAGGAAACGAAAGTAAAACCCTAAAAATAGCTGTTGTTGGGCCTGAGTCCACCGGAAAATCCACTATGGCTAATTATTTGGCGGAAAAGCTGCATACTTTATGTGTTCCGGAATATGCACGCTTTTATTGCAAGAATCTAAATCGGGCCTATACGCTGCAAGATGAGGTCAATATGTTTTATGGCCAAGTGGCTTTAGAGGAAGCTTTTCTGAACCGGAGTCCAGAGATCTTGGTCTGTGATACGACCATTTTGACCGTAAAAATCTGGTGTGACCATCTGTTTGGGTCGACTCCTGCGGAAGTGACGGATGAGATCGCTGTACGGAATTATGATTTTTTCCTGTTGATGGATATCGATCTGCCTTGGGAGGATGATCCCTTACGGGATTTCCCAGAGCAAAGAGAGCATTTCCTTGACGTATGGAAAAAGGAATTAAAGGCCTTGAATGCGAACTATGAATTGATTTCTGGCCTTGGAGAGCAACGTTTGCAAAATGGTTTGGAAGCGGTTAAAAGAAATCTTTCTGGATATGAATAAACTTTTTTCTGGTCCAAAACAATAATAAATGCTCTCTTTTGAGGAGAGCCATATACTCACTTTTGTTTAATTCTCTTGTTTTGTTCCCCTTTGAAATTCTGATCCGACCAAGATCATTGGGGAAACAATTATGCCCAATAACTATCCTACTGGTACTTTTTGGAGGAAGTACAATCCTTAATTCTTCTTTATTTATTTCCAAAACCTCAAGTTTTATTCCTTTTTGATGAAACGATAGTTCAGAATAACCTTCAGCTAATTCAGTAACAGGTAAATAATCTAAAGTCCATTTACTACTATATTCTACCGAATCTTTTAAAATGATAATACGTATTGGTTCGTCAAAAAAATTAATGATATAAATAGGCCAGGAAAAACTACATGATTGTAATAATAATACAAACGGTACAATTAATAGTAATTTTCCCTTTTTCATGACGATAAATCTTTAAAAAAGGGTGTCAAATACTTGACACCCCTTCTTGAAATCATTTATTGAAAGATTAATACCTGTAAGCTTCTGGCTTGTAAGGGCCTTCCACGGTTACACCTATATATTCAGCCTGTTCTGCTGTTAATTCTTCCAGTTCAACACCGATATGCGCTAAGTGCAAACGTGCTACTTTCTCATCAAGGTGTTTTGGAAGTGTATAAACTTGTTTTTCGTATTTATCTGTATTGGTCCAAAGTTCTAATTGTGCCAATGTTTGGTTTGTGAAGGAATTAGACATCACAAAAGATGGGTGTCCTGTTGCACAACCTAGGTTTACCAAACGACCTTCAGCCAATAGGATAATATCTTTACCATCGATGGTATATTTATCAACCTGAGGTTTGATCTCGATCTTAGTATCGCCGTAATTGTCGTTCAACCAAGCCACATCGATTTCATTGTCGAAGTGTCCGATGTTACAAACTACTGTTTTATCTTTCATCGCTTTGAAGTGCTCAGGACGAACGATATCCTTATTACCTGTAGTGGTAACTACGATATTTGCTTCCACAATCGCATCCGCCATTTTCTTCACTTCAAATCCTTCCATTGCTGCTTGTAATGCACAGATTGGATCGATTTCAGTAACAATTACACGAACACCAGCTGAACGTAAAGATTCTGCAGAACCCTTACCTACATCACCATAGCCCGCAACAACCGCAACCTTACCTGCCAACATCAAATCGGTAGCACGACGGATCGCATCAACCAATGATTCACGACAGCCATATTTGTTGTCAAACTTGGATTTAGTAACCGAATCATTTACATTAATTGCCGGTAAATGCAAGGTTCCGTTTTTCATACGTTCGTATAAACGGTGAACTCCAGTAGTTGTTTCTTCAGATAAACCTTTGATACCATCAATCAATTCTGGGAATTGATCAAATACCATATTGGTCAAATCTCCACCATCATCCAGGATCATGTTCAATGGCTGGCGATCTTCGCCGAAGAATAACGTTTGTTCGATACACCAGTTGAATTCCTCTTCGTTCATCCCTTTCCAAGCATAAACCGGAATACCAGCAGCGGCAATAGCAGCAGCAGCATGATCTTGCGTAGAAAAGATGTTACATGATGACCAAGAAACATCAGCACCTAATTCCACAAGGGTTTCAATCAATACGGCAGTTTGAATGGTCATGTGCAAACATCCTGCAATACGGGCTCCTTTTAAAGGTTTAGACGCTCCAAATTCCGCACGCAAGGACATTAATCCAGGCATTTCCGCTTCTGCTAACTCTATTTCTTTACGGCCCCACTCTGCTAAAGAGATATCTTTTACTTTGTAAGGAACATAGGTAGTTTCTAATGATGACATATGTATTCTTTTTAGTTTTAGAGCCACAAAATTACTTGATAACCAAATCAATTCAAAATTTCATGTTGTTATTCGAGATAAATTGACATTATCTTGAGGATATAAACTTGGTTTGGGCGGCTTTTCAACTTATATTTGCATTAAACAAAAAAGGAAATAGTATGTATCCAGAATATTTAGTAGCACCAATGCGTCAAGAATTAGTTGATGCTGGTTTCGAAGAATTAAAATCAGTTGAGGAAGTTGATGCTGCCATCCCAACCAAGGGAACAGTATTCGTAGTGGTCAATTCGGTATGTGGTTGTGCGGCAGCAAATGCTCGCCCAGCGGCTAAAGCTGCCGTTAAAAACGAAAAACATCCTGACAAATTAGTTACTGTATTTGCAGGAATGGAAAAAGACGCTGTTGATAAAGCACGTCAATATATGTTGCCTTACCCTCCATCTTCACCTGCAATGGCATTGTTCAAAGATGGTCAATTGGTACACATGATAGAAAGACATATGATTGAAGGCCGTCCGGCTCAAATGATTGCAGACAACCTTGTTGCTGCATTCGATGAGTACTGCTAACAATCATTGTATTTTGATTTTTGAATTCGAAAAAGCTTCTTTTTTTAGGAAAAGAAGCTTTTTCTGTTCTATAGAAATTTCAGCAATTTCTTAGTACATTTGTTCATAAGGCTTCCTAAATAATGAACAAGAGCATTACCAAACTTTTCTTCTTTTTACTGTTAGGTTGTTTATTTGGTTGTACGACCAATAAGCAAATCGATCTTATTGTTTACAATGCTAAGGTATATACGGTCGATTCTGCCTTCACGACCATAGAGGCATTTGCCGTAAATAACGGTGTGTTCATTGAAACAGGATCTTCCCAGGATCTGTTGAATAAATACGAAGCCAAAGAAAAAATCGATGCTGAAGGTAAGTACATCTATCCAGGTTTTTATGATGCCCACGGGCATTTCTTCATGCTGGCCGAGGCCATGGATGAGGTCAATCTGGTCGGAGCTGCTTCCTATAATGAAATCCTTGATCGTTTGAGAACATTCATAGCTGCCAATCCGGATAAGAAATGGATTGTTGGTAATGGTTGGGACCAAAACCTATGGGAGGATAAGAATTTCCCTGTAAAGGACTCCTTGGACAAATATTTCCCAGATCTTCCAATCTACTTGACCCGCATAGATTACCATGCAGCATTGGCAAGTGGAAAAGCACTTGAAATAGCGAGCTTGGATTCTGCTTATTTTGTAGATGGCGGATTGATTTCGGTGAATGAGGAAGGATTACCCGATGGGATTTTGGTAGATAATGCCATGCAATTGGTGAGCAAGCATATCCCCAAAAATCAGAACAGTGCATTGCTGAAAATGCTGAGAAGAGCTCAAGATTCATTGGTTTCCGTCGGATTGACAAGTATTGTGGATGCTGGCCTTAATGAAAGCCAGATCGATGCCTTAAAAGTTTTTTATAATGAGGATTCTTTACAGATAAGGGATTATGCCATGGTGATGGCGACTCCTGAAAGTGTGAAAGAATTTCTGCGCACCGGCACTTTCGAATCCGACCGATTAACGGTTAGATCTTTCAAGCTGATGGCCGATGGCGCTTTGGGATCACGAGGAGCTTGTTTGATACATGCTTATCATGATGCTCCAACAAATGGTTTTCTCCTAAAAAGTCCAAAAGATTTTGATGATCTCATCCAACGATTGGCAAGGAGCAACTTCCAGGTCAATACTCATGCTATCGGGGATTCAGCCAATAGGATCATCTTGGATAGCTATGGCAAATACTTGAAGGATGGAAAAGAACGTCGCTGGCGGATAGAACATGCACAGGTCATCCAGCCTAATGATTTCCATAAATTCAAAGATTTTCAGATCATTCCATCTGTCCAACCAACACATGCTACTTCAGATATGTACTGGGCAGGAGAAAGATTGGGGGAAGAGCGCCTAAAAACTTCGTATGCCTACAAGCAATTGTTGGATCAATATGGTTTATTGGCGTTGGGCAGTGATTTTCCCGTGGAACATTATAATCCACTCTATGGTTTCCATGCCGCTGTTGCACGAGTGGATAAAAACGGTTTTCCAAATGGAGGCTTCCAAATGGAGAATGCCATCAGTAGAGAACAAGCCTTACGCGGAATGACCATTTGGGCTGCCTATTCCTGCTTTCAAGAACGAAAACGAGGAAGCATTGAAAAAGGTAAAGACGCCGATTTTGTAATTCTTGAAGAGGATATCATGACCGCAAAAAATGAAACCCTTCGCGATATCAAAACCTTGAGAACCGTAATTGCTGGAGAGACCGTCTTTAAGCGCTAAGATTTTTCCAATAACGCTCTACTAAATAAAGAGCAGCAAGAATGATCAGGATTCCCGGTATTCCGATGGTCAGCAACGAGAACAGGAAAAATTTAAGGTAATAAGCAGATAGGTAATCCCTATCTACATCTTGCCCTTGATAAATGTTTCCAAAACCACTTTTATAAAACTCGTGTGTCTGGCTCATTTTGGAAAACAGACCTTGCGCATTATTTCTGGGCATCCGTTCCAAATAACTGAATTGTCTTAAGTTCAGTCGTTTAAAATGGGAAAGCGAACTTTCAAGGAATTTATTTACAGACTCTTCATTGACTTCATCAGCAGCAAACATTTTACTGTAATCGAAAGCCATCCATCCACGCGCATAGGCCATGTAAGGTTCATCTTTTTGGAAAATCGGAACAAGGAATAAGGCTTCAATTTTCTTCTTGCCTAAATTGAACAATCCACTTAAAGGTACTTCCCTCGACACCGGTATCACCTGCATCCTATCGACATACCAATCATCAGCATCCAGAAACAATGCCTTATCATAAGGTTTGAGATCGTAAATAGTCTTTAAGGTCCTTACTTCTCCAAAATTGTATCTTAGGCTCTTTACCAATGGCTGAAATAATAGGGATACCAGAATAGGTAGCATGACACCTATGATGATCAAGCCCTTGCCAATCCGCTGTCTTGCCATGAATATAACAAATAAGGCAACAACAGCCGGAAAGATGATCATAGCCCAAACCGGCCAATTCCCGCTGGAACCAAATAGAAATAAGATATAAAGTATACTGGAAAGCGATAAACTCAGGATCAAGAGTATTACAATGGAAAGCACAGATTTTTTCAGGTTCATGATGAGCTGGTAAGTTTCCTAAAAATAAAAAAATCCTTAGAGATTTCTAGGGCACTGAAAAAGTCCTCTTTTAGATTGGGCTAAAAAAAGGAGTGGAAAACAACAGTTTTCTGCTCCTTTTTTCGTATCTTAAAGTAGGCTTTAACGGACATCAGGAT